>JBOGHR010000442.1:0-5494 GCA_050744905.1 Acidimicrobiales bacterium | reverse complement strand
GTGGTGGGGGCGTCGGGGCTAGGCCTGCAGGCGGTCGGGCAGCCCGAAGGCGGGGAACAGCGCGGGGTCGAGGAAGTTGTGCCAGGCGACGATCCGGCCGTCTGAGACCTCGATCACCTGGAGGGCGAACGGCAGGTGCAGGCCGGGGCCGGCCTGCTTGTAGCTCCCGAAGGCGGCGCAGCCGTTGGCCGCCGTGGCCACCAGGCGCGAGCCCCGGCAGCCGGCCCCCTGGCCCACCAGCCAGCGGCCCACCTCGGCCGGCCCCCGCAGCCACAGGGCGAAGGGCGGCATGCAGAACGAGGCGTCCTCGGCGACGAGCGCCACGATGGCGGGCACGTCGTAGCGCTGGAAGGCGTCCACGTAGCGGTCGAGCAGGTCCCGGTCCCGGCCGCCGACCGGCGCCCGTCGCGTGGTGGTGGCGTCGACCGACGCCATCGTGGCCCGCGCCCGCTGGAGGGCGCTGTTCACGGAGACGACGGTGGTGTCGAGCAGCTCGGCCACCTCGGCGGCGTGCCAGCCGAGCACCTCACGGAGGATGAGCACCGCCCGCTGGCGGGGCGGGAGGTGCTGGAGGGCCGCCACGAAGGCCAGGCGGACGCTGTCCCGGATGGCGGCGACCTCGGCGGGATCGCCGTCGGGCAGCACCCGGGCGTCGGCCACCGGCTGGACCCAGGTGGCCTTCGGCAGCCCGGCGCCGAGCGGGGCGTCGGCGCTCGACGACGGCCCCAGGTCCATGGGCCGGGCCCGGCGCTGGGGCCCCCGCAGCATGTCGAGGCACACGTTGGTGGTGATCCGGTAGAGCCACGACCGCAGCGCCGAGCGGCCCTCGAAGCCGTCCATGCCCCGCCACGCCCGCACCATGGTCTCCTGCACGGCGTCCTCGGCCTCCGAGCCGGAGCCGAGCATCCGGTAGCAGTACCCGGTCAGCTCCCGGCGGTGGCACTCGAGGTCGGTGTCCACGGTGCCGGCCCTCGCCCCACCGGCGGCCGGGCCCGGGGCGAGGTCGCTGGCCACCCCCCGAGCGTAGGCGGGCCGGGGCCCGGCGTCACCCTCCTCGCGAGCGACATGGCGGCGGCGGTCCCTACCGAGGACTGGACGAGGGGCGGGGCCCGTCACGCCACCGTCCTTCCGGCGAGGTAGCCCAGGGCGGTGGCGGTCAGGCCGCCGGCGAGGGACAGCCCCACGTACGCGGCGGCGGCCGCCGTGCGGTCGGCCCGTAGCAGCGCGAAGGCCTCGAAGCCGAAGGTGGAGAAGGTCGTGTAGGCACCGAGCACGCCGACGGCGAGGGCGGTGGTGGTGGAGGGCGACCACCGGGCCGGGCCCAGCCCGCCCAGCACCAGGGCGAGGAGGAAGCACCCGGACAGGTTCACCGCCAGCGTGGCCCACGGGAATGCCCGGCCGCCCACCCGCAGGCCGATCCCGTAGCGGACGAGCGCCCCGGCGGCGCCTCCCAGGGCGACGAGGGCGGCCGTGGGCATGACCCGCCATCCTGACGCCACCGGGCCCGGACGCGCAAAGAGCCCCTGGGAACAGGGGCTCCTTGCCTCCCGGGGGGCGGGATGTCGGCATCGTACACCTGTCGGCGGCCGGGTTGGTCATATGGCCCATTGGCATCTGCGCCACGCCCTCTACCCTTCGGGTGACACATAGGGGGGCAGCTCCGGGGGGACGGGGACGCAGAGAGGCCGGGTCTCGGGACCCGGCCTCGCTGGCGTCCCCGGCCGGGGAGGAAGGCGCGGGGCCCCGCCTGCTTGACTTCCGACGTGGCCCTGGCGACCGACACCGACACCGACCGTGCCCTGCGCGCCGACATCCGCCTGCTCATCTCGTTGCTGGGCGACACCCTGGTGCGCCAGGTCGGGCCCGACCTGCTGTCCCTGGTCGAGCAGGTCCGGGAGCTGAGCCGGCGGGGGCGCACGCACGAAGGCGCCGACGAGCTGGCCACGCTGCTGGCGGGCGTGGACGAGGTCACCGCCATCGGCCTGGCTCGGGCCTTCTCGTCGTACTTCCACCTGGCGAACACCGCCGAGCAGGTCCACCGGGCCGCCGCCCACGACCGGGCCCTGGCCGAGCTGGGCAGCCCCATCCGTCGCATGGCGGCCCGGGTGGCGGCCGATCCCGAGGCGGTGGCGTACCTGGGCCAGGTCCTGGGCCGCATCGAGCTGCGCCCGGTGTTCACCGCCCATCCCACCGAGGTCGCCCGCCGGTCGGTGCTGGCCAAGCTGCGCCGGGTGGGCGAGCTGCTGGAGCTGCGCAACCGCAGCCCGGCCGACGAGCACCCCGCGATCGACGGCCGGCTGGCGGAGATCGTCGAGCTGCTGTGGCAGACCGACGAGCTGCGCCGGGAGCGCCCCACCCCGGTGCAGGAGGCGGGGACGGTGGCGTACTACCTGGGGGACCTGGCCCGCCACGTGGTCCCCGACCTGGTCGATCGCTTCGCCGCCCAGGTGGCCGCCCTGGGAGGCGAGCTGCCCGTGACGGCCACGCCCCTGTGCTTCGGGAGCTGGGTGGGGGGCGACCGCGACGGCAACCCCAGCGTCACGCCCGAGGTGACGGTCGCCGTGCTGGCCCAGCACCACGACCAGGCCCTGGCGCTCCTGCTCTCCGCCATGGACGAGCTGATCATCGAGGTGAGCTCGTCGAGCCGCATCGTGGGCGTGTCCGACGAGCTGCAGGCCAGCCTCGCCGCCGAGGCCGAGGTGCTGCCCGAGGTCGTCCAGCAGTTCGGGCGGCTCAACGCCGAGGAGCCCTACCGGCTGAAGGCGTCGTTCATGCGCCGGCGCCTCGTCAACACACGCGAGCGCCTGGCCAGCGGCCGGGTGGCGGTGGGCCCCGGCGAGTACGGCGACGCCGCCGAGCTGGTGGCCGACCTGGAGCTCATGCGCCGGTCGCTGGCCGCTCACCGGGGCCAGCTGGTGGCCCAGGGGTCGCTCGCCCGCCTCGTGCGCCTGGTGACGACCGTGGGCTTCCGGATGGCGACCCTCGACGTGCGCGAGCACGCCGAGCGCCACCACGTCGCCCTCGCCCGGGCGGTGGACCGCCTGGGCGAGCTGAGCCGCCCCTACGCCGGCCTGGACCGCGCCGAGCGGTTCCGCCACCTGTCGCGGGAGCTGGAGAGCCACCGGCCGCTGCTGGGCGCCGCCGGCGGCCTGGACGGCGAGGCGGGCGAGGTGCTCCGGCTGTTCGTCACCCTCCGCCGGTGCCTCGACCGCTTCGGCGCCGACGCCCTGGACAGCTACATCGTCTCCATGACCCGGGGGGCCGACGACGTGCTGGCCGCCGTGGTCCTGGCCCGGGAGGCGGGCCTGGTCGACGTCCACGCCGGCGTGGCCCGCATCGGCTTCGTGCCCCTGCTGGAGACGGTGGCCGAGCTGCGATCGGCCGGCGAGCTGCTCGACCAGCTCCTGTCGGAGTCCGCCTACCGCAGCCTGGTGCGCCGGCGGCGGGACGTCCAGGAGGTCATGCTCGGCTACTCCGACTCCAACAAGGAGGCGGGCATCGTCACGTCGCAGTGGGAGATCCACCGGGCCCAGCGGGCCCTGCGCGACGTCGCCGCCCGCCACGGCGTCCTCCTGCGCCTGTTCCACGGCCGGGGCGGCACGGTGGGCCGGGGGGGCGGGCCCACCCACGACGCCGTGCTGGCCCAGCCCTTCGGCGTGCTCCAGGGCCCCATGAAGTTGACCGAGCAGGGCGAGGTCATCTCCGACAAGTACCTGCTGCCCAGCCTGGCCCGTCACAACCTGGAGCTGGCGCTGTCGGCGGTGGTGGAGGCGACGGTGCTCCACCGCACGTCGCGGCTGGACTTCGCCGTGCTCGACCGGTGGGACGCCACCATGGACGCCGTCTCGGAGGCGGCGGGCGCCGCCTACCGGGCGCTGCTCGATGCACCGGGCTTCGCCGGCTACTTCAGCGCGTCGACGCCGGTGGAGGAGCTGAGCGAGCTGAACATCGGCTCCCGGCCCGCCCGCCGCGGCGGGGCCGGGGGCCTGGAGACGCTGCGGGCCATCCCGTGGGTCTTCGCCTGGACGCAGTCGCGCCAGATCGTCCCCGGCTGGTTCGGCGTGGGCTCGGGGCTGGCCGCCGCCCGCGCCGCCGGCCACGGCACGACCCTGGTCGACATGTACCGGGGCTGGCACTTCTTCCGGACCTTCGTGTCCAACGTGGAGATGGTGCTCGCCAAGGTCCACCTGGGCATCGCCCGCCGCTACGTCGAGCGCCTCGTCGACCCGTCCCTGCACCCGCTCTTCGACCTGGTGCGCGACGAGTTCGACCGCACCGTGGCCGAGGTCCTGGCCGTCACCGGCCAGTCGAGCCTGCTGGAGCGCCAGCCGGCGCTCCAGCGCACGTTCTCGGTGCGGGACCTGTACCTCGACCCCATCAGCCACCTCCAGGTCAACCTGCTCCGGCGGTGGCGGAGCACCGAGGAGCCCGATCCCCTGTTGCGGCGGGCGCTGCTGCTGACCATCAACGGCATCGCCGCCGGCCTGCGCAACACGGGCTGAGGGCCTGTTCCGGCCGGCCACGGGGACAGGCGGGGCAGCGCCCCCCGCCCGGGCGCTGCCCCTCCGCCGTTGCCGTCCCCGTGGCCGGCCCGCCGCCGGCGTGGCTCCGGAGGAGTGGCGCTGGAGCGCCTTGACGGCCCCCGGCGACTTCCCCACGGCGGCCGCCACCTCCTCGATGGTGAGCCCCCCCCACCAGGCGCAGCACCAGCACGTCGCGCTGGTCGGCGCCCAGCCGGTTGCAGATCCGCCGCACCCCGTCGACGCCCAGGCGGCCAAGGGCTTCCGCCGGCGCTCGTCGAGCAACCGGCGGCGGGCGATGGTGAACACCCACGACCGGAACCTCTCCTCGCCCCCCGCGAAGGACCCCAGGTTGCGGAGCACGCCGACGAAGACCTCGCTGGTGAGGTCGTCGGGCTCGGCCGCCCCCTGGACGCGCAGGTAGGCGGCCACCGACGGGGCGAGGGACCGCCACAGCCGCTCGGCCGCCCGACCGGCCCCGGCGCGCGCGGCGGCGAGGACGAGGTCGAACTGCTCTCCCAGGGCCCCGGGACCGGTGCGATGTCCTCCGTGCACGACACCTCGAACCGCGACGCCGGCGCCAGACGGGGCCCCGGCTCCGCCGCGGCCTCGGGGCCAGCCTACGCCCGGACGCCCACCGAGGCCGGAAACCTGCCGGTTGCGTCGGCTTCCGCGAAGCCAACACCTTCACATCGGCCCCGTCGTGCCGATGCTCGCGGGCGTGACCCTGCGCGATGCGGTGCGACTGCTCGAGCTGGCGGGGTTCGCCACGCTCGCGTCCGTCTCGCTCGTGCGCTGGTGGCGCGTGCGGGGCGAGGCGGCCGGCTGGGTGGCGGCCACCTTCGCCGCCCTGGCCGGAGCCGTGCTGGCGGCCCGGTTCCTGCCCGAGGCGGGCGTCGCCGCCGACGGCGGCCACGCCGCCCTCGCCCGGGCCGTCGTGCTCGTGCTCGTGGCCTTCCCGTACTGCGTGTTCC
>JBOGHR010000441.1:0-2711 GCA_050744905.1 Acidimicrobiales bacterium | reverse complement strand
GGTCTCCCCCCGGGGCGTCGTGGTGCCCGTGACCGGCCGCGACGGGGACGCCTACCGCGTCACCACGCCGTGCGGGCGCCCCGCGGTGGTGACCGGGGGCACGCCGGTGAGCGAGGCGGCGGTGGTCCTCGACGCTGGCCACGGCGGGGTGGAGCCGGGGGCGGTGGGGCCGACCCGGCTGACCGAGAAGGAGCTGAACCTGGCCGTCGTCGGCCACGCCGCCGCCGCCCTGCGGGCGGCGGGGGTGTCGGTGGTCCTCACCCGCACGGCGGACTACCGCATCACCCTGGCGGCCCGGGCCGCCATCGTGAAGGCCCTCGGCCCCCGAGCCTTCGTGTCGGTCCACCACAACGCCGAGCCCGACGGGCCGCGGCCGGTACCGGGCACCGAGACCTACCACCAGATCGCCTCGCCGGAGTCGAAGCGCCTGTCGGGCCTGATCTACGAGGAGGTCGTCGGGGCGCTGTCCCGCTACCCGGTCGCCTGGGTGGCGGACACCGACGCCGGGGCGAAGTACCGGCGCAACGTCGCCGGCGACGATTACTACGGCATCCTGCGCCACACCAGGGGGACGCCGGCGTCGCTGGCCGAGCTGGCCTTCATCTCCAACCCGGCGGAGGAGGAGCTGCTGCGGCGGGCCGACGTCCAGAAGGTGGAGGGGGAGGCCGTGGCCCGGGGCATCCTCCGCTTCCTCACCACCCGCGACCCGGGATCGGGCTTCGTGGAGCCCTACCCCCGCCAGAGCCCGGCCGGCTCCGGCGGCGGTGGCTCGAACTGCGTCGACCCCGCTCTGTAGGCCGCCGCGCCGCCGCCGGGGGTCGCCGGGACGCCCCGGGGTAGCGTGCGGGCGTGTGCATCGGCGTGCTCGTGTCCGGCACGGGGACGATCCTCACCGCCCTGATCGACGAGGACCTCCCCATCTCGGTGGTCGTGGCCGACCGCGGGTGCCGGGCGCTGGGCGTCGCCGAGGAGGCGGGCATCCCGGCCCACCTGGTCGAGCGCCCGAGCTTCGGCAGGGACTTCGACCGGCTGCAGTTCACCCACCTGGTGGTGGACGCCCTCCAGCACCACGGCGTGGACCTGGTCGCCATGGCCGGGTTCGGCACCGTGCTGGAGAAGCCGCTGTTCGACGCCTTCCCCGGGCGCGTCCTCAACACCCACCCCGCCCTGCTCCCCGCCTTCCCCGGCTGGCACGCGGTTGAGGAGGCCCTGGCCGCCGGGGTCAAGGTGACCGGCTGCACGGTGCACGTGGCCACCGTGGATGTCGACGCCGGCCCCATCCTGGCCCAGGAGGCCGTCCCCGTCCTGGCCGGCGACACCGTGGAGAGCCTCCACGAGCGCATCAAGGAGGTCGAGCGCCGGCTCTACCCCGCCACGCTGAGGGAGCTCCTCCGGTGCCCCCCGACCGGGACCGGGGGGCACCGGTGAGGGCCCTGGTGTCGGTGTACGACAAGACGGGGCTGGAGGCCTTCGCCCGGGGCCTGGTCGGGCTCGGCTTCGACCTGGTGTCGAGCGGCGGCACGTCGCGCGCCCTGGCCGGCGCCGGCGTCCCCCACCTGGAGGTGGGGGACGTGACCGGCTCCCCGGAGATGCTCGGGGGCCGGGTGAAGACCCTGCACCCCCGCATCCACGCCGGCGTGCTGGCCGACCGGGCCCAGCCGCAGCACCTGGCCGACCTGGCGGAGCTCGGCATCGTCCCGATCGACCTGGTGGTGTGCAACCTCTACCCGTTCCCCGCCCGGCCGTCGGTGGAGATGATCGACGTCGGCGGGCCGACCATGGTGCGGGCCGCCGCCAAGAACCACGAGCACGTGGGCGTGGTGGTCGACCCGGCCGACTACGGCGACGTGCTGGGCGAGCTGCGACGCGAGGGGGCCCTCTCCGACGGGGCCCGCCGGCGCCTGGCCCGGGCCGCCTTCGCCCACACCGCCGCCTACGACGCCGCCATCGTCGCCTGGATGGACGAGGGGTCCGACGACGAGGTGCTCCCCCCCACCCTGCACCTGGCCCTGGAGCGCACCGACGAGAAGCTGCGGTACGGCGAGAACCCCCACCAGCGGGCCGCCCGCTACCGCCAGGTGGGCGGGGCCACGTGGTGGGACGGCGTGGAGCAGCTGGCCGGCCTGGCCCTGTCGTACCTCAACATCTACGACACCGAGGCCGCCTGGCGCCTCGTCCACGACCTGGGTCCGGGGCCGGCGTGCGTCATCGTCAAGCACGCCAACCCGTGCGGGGTCGCCACCGCCGACGGCCCGGCCGCCGCCTACCGGCGGGCGCTGGAGGGCGACGAGCGCTCGGCGTTCGGCGGCATCGTCGCCGTCAACCGCCCCGTCACCGAGGAGGTGGCCGACCGCATGGTGGCCGGGCCCCAGGCCGACGTGATCGTGGCGCCCGGCCTCGACGCCGGGGCGGTGGACAAGCTGGTCGCCCGCCGCAAGGCCACCCGCCTGCTCCGGGCGGCGCCGCCGGAGGCGGAGCGCCGCCACTACCGCCAGGTCGGCGGGGGGTTCCTGGTGCAGGAGCCCCACTCGTTCCAGGCCGGGCGGGACCAGTGGCGGGTCGTCACCCGGGTGCAGCCCACCGAGGAGCAGTGGCGGGACGCCGAGCTGGCGTGGCGCATCGGCGGCCACGTGAAGTCCAACTCCATCGTCCTGGTGAGGGGCGCCATGGCGGTCGGCATCGGCGCCGGCCAGCAGAGCCGGGTCGACGCC
>JBOGHR010000440.1:0-2326 GCA_050744905.1 Acidimicrobiales bacterium | reverse complement strand
GTCGTCACCGAGCCGCTCCGCCCCGGGATCGGCGCGGACGTCGAGAAGGCGTTCCAGGGCCTCGCCGAGCCGGGCCACGTCGCCCACCGTGTTGATCCCCCTATCGCGGAGCCTGGACGCCGTGGCCGGCCCGACACCCCAGAGGCGCCCGATGGGCAGCGGGTGGAGGAAGGCCAGCTCCCCGTCGGGCGGGACGACCAGCAGGCCGTCGGGCTTGGCTACGCCACTGGCCACCTTGGCAAGGAACTTGGTGCGGGCCACCCCGACGGTGATGGGCAGCCCCACGCGGTCGAGAACGTCGCGGCGCAAGCGCCGGGCGATGGCGACGGGAGACCCCGAGAGGCGCCGCAGCCCCCCGACGTCGAGGAAGGCCTCGTCGATCGACAGGCCCTCGACGAGCGGGGTGATGTCGTCGAAGACGGCGAACACGGCCCGGCTGGCCTCGACGTAGGCGGAGAAGCGCGGCGAGACCACCACCGCGTGCGGGCACAGCCGCCGCGCCTGGACCGCCCCCATGGCCGTGCGCACGCCGTAGGCCTTGGCCTCGTAGCTGGCGGCCAGCACCACCCCGGCCCCCACGATCACCGGCCGGCCGGCGAGGCGCCGGTCGTCCCGCTGCTCCACCGACGCGTAGAACGAGTCGAGGTCGGCGTGCAGTATGGTGGCGCCTCCCGTCATCGAACGAATGTTCCCACAAGGCGGGCGGGCGCCCGGACGCCGGTGCGGCCGGGTGCCGGTCAGGAGCCGCCGGTCGAGGCGACGGCGCGGATCTTGTTCACGGCGTCGAGGGCGGCGACCTTGTACGCCTCGGCGAGGGTCGGGTAGTTGAACACCGCGCCCACCAGGTAGTCGACGGTGCCGCCCGAGCCCATGACCGCCTGGCCGATGTGGACGATCTCGGTGGCGCCGGCGCCGAACACGTGCACGCCGAGGATGCGGCGGTCGTCCGGCGACACGAGCAGCTTGAGCATCCCGTGGGCGTCCCCCACCAGCTGGCCCCGGGCCAGCTCGCGGTAGCGGGCGATGCCGACCTCGTAGGCGATGGCCTCGGCCGTCAGCTCCTCCTCGGTGCGCCCGACGTAGCTCAGCTCGGGGATGGTGAAGATCCCGATGGGGACGTCGGCGGGCAGGGGGGCGGCCACCTCGCCCAACGCGTGGTAGGCGGCGATGCGGCCCTGCTCCATCGACGTCGACGCCAGCGCCGGGAAGCCCACGACGTCGCCGACGGCGTAGATGTGGGGCACGGCGGTGCGGTAGCGGTCGTCGACCTCCAGGCGCCCCCGCTCGTCGGGCACCAGCCCCGCCTGCTCGAGGCCCAGGTCGTCGGTGGCGCCCTGGCGCCCGGCCGAGTACAGCACGACGTCGGCGGGTACGCGCTTGCCGCTGCCGAGCACGGCCATGGCCTGGCGCGGGTGGCGCTCGACGGCGGTGACGTGCTCGCCGAAGCGGAACACGGTGCCCAGGTCGCGCAGGTGGTACCGGAGGGCGTCGACCATCTCCACGTCGGCGAACTCCAGCATCCGCTCGCGCCGCTCGACGACGGTGACCTTGCACCGGAGGGCGGCGAACATCGACGCGTACTCGATGCCGATGACGCCGGCCCCCACCACGACGAGCGAGCCGGGGATGCGCTCGAGGGCGAGCACGCCGTCGGAGTCGATCACGGTCACGCCGTCGAACTGGACCTCGGCGGGACGGGCGGGCCGGCTCCCCACGGCGATCACGACCCGGTCGGCCCGCAGCTGAACCGGCTCGCCGGCCCGGCGCTCCACGGCCACGGTGTGGGGGTCCACGAACCGGGCCGTGCCCTCCACGACGGTGACCGCGTTGCGGGCCAGCTGGTCGCGCACGATGTCGGCCTCCTTGCGGACGACGTGGGTCGTGCGGCTCAGCAGGTCCTGCACGGTGATCTCGTCCTTGACCCGGTAGCTCTGCCCGTACAGGTCCCGCTGGGAGAGGCCGGTGAGGTGGACGACGGCCTCCCGCATGGCCTTGGAGGGGATCGTCCCGGTGTGCACCGAGACGCCGCCCGGGGACGCCGACCGCTCGACCACGGCGGCGCGGTAGCCCAGCTTGGAGGCGGCCACCGCCGCCCGCTGGCCGCTGGGCCCGCTGCCGACCACGAGCAGGTCGAAGTGGGCTCCTCGATGGGCGCCCGTGGCGCTGTTCATGCCCGATCCTCCTCACGCCCGTGCGGGAGGCGCTCGGCGCTCATCGTACGGGACGGCCGCCGGGCCCGGGCCCGTGGCCCCCGGCTCGGTCGTCGGGGCCGGCCGTGGGCGAGGGCGGCTACGCCAACGAACGGCGGGGCCGGGCCCGCCGGGGC
>JBOGHR010000439.1:0-1974 GCA_050744905.1 Acidimicrobiales bacterium | reverse complement strand
CCCCTGACCTGCGTGGCCCCTGCCCCCGACGACCCCGCCGGGGCGGCCCTGGTGGGGACGGCGGGGGCCCACCTCCTGCGGGCCGGCGGCGGCTGGGAGCGGGTGGAGGCGTTCGAGCACGCCGAGGGGCGGCCCGAGTGGTACACACCGTGGGGCGGCCCGCCCGACGTGCGGACCGTCTCGACCGGCCCGGGCGGCACCGTGCTGGTGAACGTCCACGTGGGAGGCATCCTGCGCTCGACCGACGGCGGCGCCTCCTGGGCGCCGACCATCGACATCGACGCCGACGTCCACCAGGTGCTCGCCCTCGACGGCGGCCGGGCGGTGGCCGCCTGCGCCGAGGGACTGGCCGCCAGCGACGACGACGGCGCCTCCTGGACGCTGCACGACGACGGGCTGCACGCGACCTATGCCCGCTCGGTGGCGGTGGCGGGCGACGCCGTGCTGCTGGCCGTCTCCACCGGCCCCGACGGCGGCCGGGCGGCCCTCTACCGCCGCCCCCTGGCCGGCGGGGCCCTGGAGCGGTGCCGGGACGGCCTGCCCGACGACCTGGGCGGCAACGTGGACACCTTCCGCCTGGTGGGCGGCCCCGACGGCACGGCGGCGCTCGCCACCGCCTCCGGCCAGGTGTACGCGTCCACCGACGAGGGCGGCGCCTGGCTCCCGGTGGGCCGCCCGCTGGCCGGGGCCCGCTGCCTGGTGCTCGCCTGACACCCCGCCCCTCAGGGGGCGCCGGCCAGGGCGCCCGCCCGGGTGGACAGGGCCAGCCCCCGCCGGAACTGGCGGATGACGTTGGCGTCGAGGCCGTTGGTGAGGTAGGCGAACGAGATGCCGGTGGCGGGGTCGGCCCAGGCGATCTGGCCGCCCGCCCCGTTGTGCCCGAAGGCCCGGGGCGACACCGACGACCCGAACCCCCGCAGGAACCCGAGCCCGTCCCCGCCCGCCAGGACCAGCCCGATGGTGCGGTTCGCCGGCATCGAGAACACCGGGTCGACCAGGGCGTTGCGCACGTTCCCGGTGGCGTCGGCCAGCACGGCCGGCGGCCAGATGCCGTCGGGGTCGTGGAGGAGCCGCTGGTAGAACAGCGCCAGGTCGGCGGCCGTCATCACCGCCCCCGCCCCCGGCACGCCGGCCGCCCGCACGTCGGACCGGTTGAACCCGATCAGGGCGGCGTCGGTCACCTCGCTCGACCCCAGGCTGCGCACGCCGATGGCCTGCTCCACCTCCTCGGCCGTGGCCGGCTCGCCCCGCACCTCCACCTCGGCGATGCCCTCCTGGGCGGCGGGGGCCAGGCCCAGGACCCGCCGGGGCAGCCCGGCCGGTCGCGTCACCAGGTCCTCCACCGCGTCGCGGAAGTCGCACCCGGCCAGCCGCTCGATCACCTCGGCCAGGACCCAGTGGGCCGACGTGGGGTGGTACTCGAAGGCGGTCCCCGGCTCCCACTGGAGCGTCCACTGGGCGAACGCCTCGAGTCGCCCCCGGCGGGTGTCCCACTGCGGCGGCATGAGCGTCTGGCGGGGGAACCCGCTGGTGTGGAGGAGGAGGTGCTCGACGGTGACGGCGTCCTTGCCGTTCGACCCGAACTCGGGGACCAGGTCGGCGACCTTGTCGGAGAGGCTCAGGCAGCCCTCGCCGATCAGCACCCAGGCGGCTGCCGCCACCAGGGGCTTGGTGCACGAGAACACCGCGAAGCGGCTGTCGGTGGTGGCGTCCCCGTACGCCTCGAAGGCGACTATCTCCCCGGCGAAGCCGACGGCCACCTGGCACGCCGGCAGCACCCCGTCGTCCACCTCCCGCCGTGCCCGCTCCAGCAGGGCGTCGAGCTGGTCGTGCGACAGCCCCACCCGCGCACGGTACCCCCGAATCGGTGCAAGGCTGTCCGCCCATGCCCGCCCGCCGGCCGCTCCCGGCCGCCGTCGCCGTGCTGGTGGTCGCGGTGGCCGCCGTGGTGGTGCCGGTGCGCATGGCGTGGAG
>JBOGHR010000438.1:0-1707 GCA_050744905.1 Acidimicrobiales bacterium | reverse complement strand
GGGTGGTGTCGAGCGTGCCGTGGCGGCAGCGGGTCCTACCGGCGCCCGCCGAGCCGGCCGGTGGACCGGCTACCATGACCGTCCCGGGGCGTATGGCTCAGTTGGTTAGAGCGCAGCCTTCACACGGCTGAGGTCACAGGTTCGAGTCCTGTTACGCCCACCGCGAAGCCCAGTAGCAGGGGTAAAAGGGGGCCAACGGCACCGAGGCGATCGGGTCGGATGCGCTCCTGCACCACATCTGCACCACAGGAAGTTCCTGGGAGGAGCCCCCGAGCGGTGGCACGAGTGATCGATTTGGAGCGTCACCGGGTCGAGAAGCTGGCCGCCCAGATCGAGCGCCAGCTGGCCGGCCTTCCGCCGATGAGTCGCCTCCACGTGCCGCTCTCGGAGGTCGATGACCCGCAGCGGTGGCGCCGGGCGGCGCGGCTGGCGGCGCACCGGCTCGGCTGGCGTGTGGCCACGGGGGTGAGCCGTCACGGGTTCGTGTGGCTCACCGACGTCCGCGAGCCCCGGCCCGAGGTTCAGGAGGCGCACCTCCGCCAGGTCACGGAGCGGCTGGACCGGATGATCGCCGAGGCGACGGCGGCTGCCCACCGGCCTCGGGCGCGCCCTCAGCAGGGGCGTCGCCTGTGAGCCCGGCCTCGTTGCCGGCCGAGGCGAGCGCACGCAGCTCGGGCAGAGCCTCCTGGTCCTTGGGACGGTCGGCCCATTCCTTCGACGCGATGACGTCATCGAGCGCGGCCACGCGGACGGTGACGCCGACGACCTGGAGGACCGCAGCCCGTCCGACCAGGTCGTCGTAGCGGAGTCGGCTGCCGCCGGCTCCTGCCATCTCGGTCAGCACGTCGAGGTCGCCGGCGTCCGTACGCCAGGTCGAGATCTGCATCCGGCCGAGGGTGTCGGCGTCGAGCAGCGTCGGCAGCTCGGCGGCTTCGGCGTCGCTGAGGCCCTTGACCCGGAGGCGGGCGTTCAGCTCGCGCATGGCGGCCGCCAAGCGGGCCAGGTTGCCGGCGCTGCGACGGGCAAGGCAGTCGAGATCGGCGGTGGGACGGCGGGCACCGTGGGCGATGGCGGCGACGCCCCCGACGAGGAGGAAGTGGACGTGATGGCGGTCGAGCGTGGCGAGGAGTCGGTCGATGTCGAGCGGAGGCCGCTCAGCGGTCATCGAACTCGGCACAGCGGCCCGCGGCGCGGTCGGCCTGCACCTCGGCCAGCCACGCCAGCACGGCCTCCCGGCTGTCCAGTCGCCGCCCGTCCCGGGTGATCGACACGTCGTCGTCGGTCGGGGGACCGGCCACCCGGAGGCGGGCACGGAACTCCTCGGCCGGCAGCGGGACAGCTCGTTCGGGCACCGGTTCAAGGGTACCGGCGGGCGCTGCCTGGAGCCGGTGTCGCCGCTACCCGGGTGGTTCCTCGTCATCGTGGGTTGGAGGTAGGAGTGGCGACCGTGGCCCTCGCCGAGTCGATGAGCGCGTCCATTCGGTCGGCGAGGCCCGCTCCGGCCTCACGGAACAGGTGCGCGTAGCGGTCCTTGGTGAAGAAGGACGAGCGGTGTCCGGCGAACCTGGCGATCTCTAGGTCTGAGGTGGTCCCGAGACGGCACCTGGGAGGCCATCGCCGGCCGGCTTACCGCCGCCGTGCGCCGGCGCGAGGGGCGGGACGACGACGCCTCGGCGGGGGTCATCGACGCCCGCAGCGTCCGGGGAG
>JBOGHR010000437.1:0-6668 GCA_050744905.1 Acidimicrobiales bacterium | reverse complement strand
ACGCCGGCCGGGTCGGGCACCATGGCCAGGCGGGCTCTGGCGGCGGCCCTCCTGGCCTCCGCCCGCCGGCGGGCCCGGTTGCCCGGGGCGGACGACGCCGCCCACGCCGAGTACCCCAGCTCGGCCTCGAAGAAGATGCGCAGCGGCCGGGGCGCCGTCTCCGCCTTCTCCCTGAGCCACTCCTCCCGCCGGGCGCCCGGCCCGAGCCGGGCCGTTCCCGCGTCGTCCCTCTCCGCCGCCATCACCTTCCCCCCGGGGGCGCGCGAGTCCGGCGGCCCCCACCTGGTGAGGGCGGACCGTCCGCCCTCCTGCCCCGTGCGCGATAGGTGTTCGACGCATCGAGCAACATTCCTCCCGGAAAAAGGAAGTCGTTTCCGGGTCGCGCCGAGGTCCGGGGGCCCGAAACCGCCCACACCCTGACGCTCCCCGCCACCCGGCCCGGGCCCGGGGGCGGCCGGTCACTCGGCGGCGATGGCCGGGAGCACGTCCAGGCGGGCGGGCGGTGCCGGCCCGGTCACACCCGGTCGGTGAGGATGGCCCGCTTGACCTCCTGGATGGCCTGGGTGACCTTGATGCCCCGCGGGCACGCCTCGGTGCAGCTGAACGCGGTGCGGCACCTCCACGCCCCGGACCGCTGGTTGAGGATGTCCAGCCGCTCGGCGCCGGCCTGGTCGCGGCTGTCGAAGACGAACCGGTGGGCGTTGACGATGGCGGCCGGCCCGACGTAGCCGGAGTTGCCCCAGAACACCGGGCACGACGTGGTGCACGCCGCGCACAGGATGCACTTGGTGGTGTCGTCGTAGCGGGCCCGCTCGTCGGGGGACTGGAGGCGCTCGGTGTAGCCGGGGTCGTCGCGGTTGACCAGGTAGGGGAGCACCGAGCGGTACTGGGCGAAGAAGGGCTCCATGTCCACGACCAGGTCCTTGATCACCGGCAGGCCCCGGATGGGCTCGACGGTGACGCGGCCGCCCTCGGGGCCGGCGGCGTCGCGCACCAGCTCGATGCAGGCGAGGGCGTTGGCCCCGTTGATCATCATGGCGTCGGAACCGCACACGCCGTGGGCGCACGACCGGCGGAAGCTGAGCGTGCCGTCCTGGTCCCACTTGACGGCGTGGAGGACGTCGAGCACTCGGTCGGTGGGCTCGGCCCGGACGTGGAAGCTCTGCCAGTGGGGCCCGGCGTCGGTGTCGGGGTTGTAGCGCCGTATGCGCAGCTCGACGTCGACCAGGGCCATCAGTACTTGCGCTCCATGGGCAGGTACCTCCCCGGCACCACAGGCTTGTAGGACAGGGTCACGGCGCCGTCCTCGCTCCGGGTGGCGAGGGTGTGTAGGGCCCAGTGCTCGTCCTCCCGCAGTGGGTGGTCGGTGCGGAAGTGGGCGCCCCGGCTCTCGGTGCGGGCCCGGGCGCTGGCCACGGTGGCCTCGGCCAGGTCGAGCAGGTAGCCGAGCTCCAGGGCCTCGGTCAGGTCGTAGTTGAAGGTGGGCCCCTTGTCGTCGATGGTGACCTGCCGGTAGCGGGCCTTGAGGTCGTCGAGGTCGCGGAGGGCTCCGGCCAGCAGCTCCTCGCTGCGGTACACGAACGCCTTGTCCGTCATGGACGCCTGGAGGTCGGCCCGCACCGCCGCCACCTTCTCGGGCCCGCCGCCCGACTTCACGGCGTCGATCCGCCCCACCACGTCGTCCGCCGCGTCGGCGGGCACGGGCGGCAGGTCGGCGCTCGCCGCGAACGCCGCCATGGCGGCGCCGCCCCGCTTGCCGAAGACCACGATGTCCAGCAGGGAGTTGGTGCCCAGCCGGTTGGCGCCGTGGACGCTCACGCATGCGCACTCGCCCGCCGCGTACAGGCCCGGGGCGACCGTCCCGGCGGCGTCGGTCACCACCTCGCCGTCGACGTTGGTGGGGATGCCGCCCATGGCGTAGTGGGCGGTGGGCTGGATCGGGATGGGCACCGTCTTGGGCTCGATGCCCAGGTAGGTGCGCACGAACTCGGTGATGTCGGGCAGCTTGGCGTCGATCTGCTCGGGCGGCAGGTGGGTGAGGTCCAGGTGGACGGCGTCGGCCGCCTCGCCCACCCCCCGCCCGTCGAGGATCTCGGTCTGGATGGCGCGGGCGACCATGTCCCGGGGGGCGAGGTCCTTCACCGTCGGCGCGTAGCGCTCCATGAACCGCTCGCCCTCGGCGTTGCGCAGGATGCCGCCCTCGCCCCGGGCCGCCTCGGACAGCAGGATGCCGAGCTTGTAGATGCCGGTGGGGTGGAACTGGAAGAACTCCATGTCCTGCACGGGAATGCCCCGCCGGTACAGCAGCCCGGGCCCGTCGCCGGTGAGGGTGTGGGCGTTGGAGGAGACCTTGAACATCTTGCCGAAGCCGCCGGTGGCGAACAGGGCCGCCTTGGTGTTGAAGACGTGGACGTCGCCGGTGGACAGCTCGTAGGCCACGACGGCGGCCAGCCGGCCCTCGGCGAAGGCCACGTCGAGGACCTGGAGCTCGTTGAAGAAGTTGACGCCCCGGGCCACGCACTGCTGGTAAAGCGTCTGGAGGATCATGTGGCCGGTGCGGTCGGCCGAGTAGCACGCCCGGCGGACGGGCGCCTCGCCGTGGTTGCGGGTGTGGCCGCCGAAGCGGCGCTGGTCGATGCGCCCCTCGGGGGTGCGGTTGAACGGGAGGCCGAAGTGCTCCAGCTCGATCACGGCGTCGATGGCCTCCCGGCACATGATCTCCGCCGCCGGCTGGTCGACCAGGTAGTCGCCGCCCTTGACGGTGTCGAACAGGTGCCACTCCCAGGAGTCCTCCTCCACGTTGGCCAGCGCCGCGCACATGCCGCCCTGCGCCGCGCCGGTGTGGGAGCGGGTGGGGTAGAGCTTGGTGAGGACCGCCGTGCGGCACCGGCCCGCCGTCTCGATGGCGGCCCGCAGGCCGGCGCCGCCGGCGCCGACGATGACCGCGTCGTAGCGGTGATGGCGTATCTCCACGCGGCCATCGTGTCACGGCCCGGGCGTCACGGCGGTCGATCCCGACACGTCTCGCCCTCTGGTCGCGGGACGGCACCCGGTGGGTCCGCTTCCGAGGCCGGAGCGGCGCGTCGAGGGGGCGCCGGCCCGGGCCTAGGGTGGACGCCGTGACCGCGCGGCCGGCGACGCTGGGCGAGCTGCGGGCGTCGGGTTGGCGCTCGCAGCCGGTGAAGCACGAGGTGCGCCGCAACGCGGCGGCCCGCATCGCCGCCGGCCTCCCGGTGGTCGAGGGCGTCCTCGGCTACGACGACACCGTGCTCCCCCAGCTGGAGAACGCCCTCCTGGCGTGCCACGACGTCATCTTCCTGGGCGAGCGGGGGCAGGCCAAGACCCGCCTCATGCGCTCGCTGACCAGCCTGCTGGACGAGTGGCTGCCCGTCGTCGCCGGCTCGGAGATCAACGACGACCCCGAGCACCCGGTGTCCCGCCACGCCCGCGACCTGGTGGCCGACAGGGGCGACGCCACGCCCGTCGAGTGGGTCCCCCGGGACCGCCGCTTCGGCGAGAAGCTCGCCACCCCCGACACCTCGATCGCCGACCTCATCGGCGAGGTCGACCCCATCCGGGTCGCCGAGGGGCGGTACCTGTCCGACGAGCTGACCCTCCACTACGGGCTCGTCCCCCGCACCAACCGGGGCATCTTCGCCATCAACGAGCTGCCCGACCTGGCCGAGCGCATCCAGGTCGGCCTGCTCAACGTGCTCGAGGAGCGGGACGTCCAGATCCGCGGGCACAAGGTACGCCTGCCCCTCGACATCCTGCTGGTGGCGTCGGCCAACCCCGAGGACTACACCAACCGGGGTCGGATCATCACGCCGCTCAAGGACCGCTTCGGCACCCAGGTCCGCACCCACTACCCGGCGGACGTCGAGACCGAGCTGGCGGTGGTCGCCCAGGAGGCGTCGCCCCTCGACGGCGTGGGCGTGCGCGTGCAGCTGCCCGACTTCATGGCCGAGATCGTCGCGACCGTGAGCCACGCCGCCCGGGCCAGCTCCCACGTCAACCAGCGCTCGGGGGTGTCGGTGCGGCTCAGCATCGCCAACGCCGAGACGCTCGGCGCCAACGCCGCCCGCCGGGCCCTGCGCCTGGGCGAGCCCGACGCCGTCCCCCGCATCTCCGACCTGGAGGCCCTCGCCGCCTCCACCGCCGGCAAGGTGGAGATCGACTCCTTCGACGACGAACGGGAGGAGGGCATCGTCGACCGCCTGGTCCGCTCCGCCGTCCTCGCCGTGTTCAAGGACCGCTGCCCGCTCTCGCTACTGGGCGACGTGGTGATGGCCTTCGAGGACCCGGCGCTGGTCGTCCACGCCGGCGACGACGTGCCGGCGTCGGCCTACGCCGACGTGCTGGCCCGGGTGCCCGCCCTCCGCCGGCCGGTGCTGGAGCTGGCCGGCGGGGAGTCGCCGGCGGCGGTGGCCAGCGCGGTGGAGCTCGTGCTGGAGGGGCTCCACCTCTCCCGCCGGCTCAACAAGGAGGCGTCGGGCGCCCGGGCGACGTACCGGGGGCGCTGACGCGCACGCCGGCGGCCGGGCTTACGCTCGTGTGGTGGCCGGCCGCTACGGGTACTCGCGCTGGGACGGCACCCAGGCGGGCTTCGAGCTGGACGGCGACGCCGTCCTGTCGGAGATCACCGACGACCTGCTGTACCACGGCGACGTCAGCCCGGCCCTGCGCCGGCTGCTCCAGCAGGGGTTCCGGGACCGGGCCGGCGAGCGGGTGGCCGGGCTCCGCGACCTGCTGGAGCGCCTCCGGGAGCGCCGCCGCCAGCTCCTCGACCGCCACGACCTGGGCGGCGCCTACGACGACATCGCCGGCGAGCTGCGCGAGGTGGTCGACGCCGACCGCCGCGCCATCGAGCGCCTGGTCGGGCAGGCCCGGCAGTCGGGCGACGCCCGCCGGCGGGAGGTGACCGAGCAGGCCATGGCCGAGCGCCGCCTGCGCCTCGACCTGCTGCCCCCC
The DNA here is from genome assembly GCA_050744905.1 of Acidimicrobiales bacterium. Taxonomy (GTDB): domain Bacteria; phylum Actinomycetota; class Acidimicrobiia; order Acidimicrobiales; genus DATLFN01. The sequence continues at coordinate 1,697 of JBOGHR010000437.1, read as the reverse complement.
GACCTGGCGGGGCGGGTGCAGGCCCTGCGGGACCACGAGTTCACCTCCTCGGAGGCGGCGGAGCGGTTCGAGCAGCTGCTGGACCGGCTCCGCCGGGAGCTGCTCCAGAGCCGGTTCAACCAGATGTCGGAGGCCATGTCGAGCCTTTCGCCCGAGCAGGTGGCCCGCCTGCGGGAGATGTTCTCGGCGCTGAACGACCTGCTCGAGATGCGGGCGGCGGGCCAGGACACGGCGGTCGCGTTCGAGCGGTTCATGGAGCGCTTCGGCGATCTCTTCCCGGACCGGCCGGCGACGCTCGACGAGCTGCTGGAGCAGATGGCGGCCCAGATGGCGGCGGCCCAGGCCATGCTCAACTCGATGACGCCCGAGCAGCGGGCGCAGCTCCGGGCGCTGTCCGACCAGCTCCTGGGCGACCTGGACCTGGCCTGGCAGGTGGATCGCCTGCGGGCCAACCTCCAGGGCGCCTTCCCGGGCGCCGGGTGGGACCGGAGCTACGCCTTCGGCGGCGGCGACCCGCTGGGCATGGCCGACGGCGCCGCCGTGCTCGGCGAGCTGGGCGACCTCGACGACCTGGAGAGCCTGCTGCGGGGGGCGGCGTCGCCCGGGGCGCTGGCCGAGGTCGACCTGGAGCGGGCCCGGGCCCTGCTCGGCCCCGACGCCGCCCGCGACCTGGAGCGGCTGGCCCGGCTCTCCCGGGCCCTGGAGCAGGCCGGGCTGGTCGAGCACCGCGACGGGCGCCTGGAGCTGACGCCCAGGGGCCTGCGCCGGATCGGCCACCACGCGCTGGCCGAGCTGTTCACCAGGCTGGCCCGCGACCGGCTGGGCGGCCACCAGGTGGAGCGGGCCGGGGGCGGCGGCGAGCGGGCCCACCAGACCAAGCCCTACGAGTTCGGCGACCCCTTCGACGTCAACATCGAGCGGACGGTGCGCCGCGCCGTGGCCCGGGCCGGCGCCGGCCTGCCCGTGCGCCTGGCGCCCGAGGACTTCGAGGTCGAGCGGTCCGAGACGCTCACCCGCACGTCCACCGTGCTGATGCTCGACCTGTCGCTGTCGATGCCCATGCGGGACAACTTCCTGGCCGCCAAGAAGGTCGCCGTCGCCCTGCACGCGCTCATCTCGTCGCAGTTCCCCCGCGACTACCTGGGCATCGTCGGCTTCAGCGAGGTGGCCCGGGAGCTGAAGGCCCACCAGCTCCCCGAGGTGTCGTGGGACTTCGTGTTCGGCACCAACCTCCAGCACGGCCTGGCCCTGGCCCGGCGGATGCTGGCGTCCCGGCCCGGCACCCGCCAGGTCATCCTGGTGACCGACGGCGAGCCGACCGCCCACGTCCGCCCCGACGGCGAGGTGTTCTTCAACTACCCGCCGGTGCGGGAGACGGTCGACGCCACCCTGGCCGAGGTGAACCGCTGCACCCGGGAGGGCATCCGCATCAACACCTTCATGCTCGACGCCACCCGGGCGCTCACCTCCTTCGTGGAGAAGCTCACCGAGCTGAACCGGGGCCGGGCCTTCTTCACCACGCCCGAGACGCTGGGCGACTACGTGCTCGTCGACTTCATCGAGCAGCGCCGGGCGGTGCGGCGCCGGGGGGCCTGACCCCGCTCAGGGCCTGCGAATGAACTACCTGCTCGGAAGAGGCGACGCCGGTCTGCTTCGAGTACGCCAGGAACGGTTCACTGGCAACGATTTCTCCCGAC
>JBOGHR010000436.1:0-6388 GCA_050744905.1 Acidimicrobiales bacterium | reverse complement strand
ACGTCAACCTGATCCCGCTCAACCCGACGCCCGGCTACCCCGTGCGGGGCACGCCCCCGGCCGGGGTCCGGGCCTTCCGCGACCTGCTCGGGTCCCTGGGCGTCAACGCCACCGTGCGGCACAACCGGGGCACCGGCATCGACGCCGCCTGCGGCCAGCTGGCGGCGGCCGGGGCCGGGGCGGTCCCTCCCCGCCGGCGCCCGGATGGGACAGACTGAGGCGATGGAAACGCGGCGTTGGACGAACCCCGGTCAGCCCCAGACACTCCAGATCGGCGTGTTCCTCCTCTACGCCGAGGCGTTCTTCAACGTGCTCTACTCGTTGATGGGGGTCTACCCGGGGTTCTTCGTGCTCTTCGCCGCCGGGGCGGTGGCGGCCGGCTACGGGATCGCCAACGAGCAGAAGTGGGGCTACGGCCTGGGCGTGGCCATGGCGTTCCTGCCCTTCCTGGTCCGGCTGGCCTTCGGCGTCGGCGTCTTCTCCACCGGCCTCATCAACCTGATGTTCGAGATCGCCCTCGTCGCCCTGCTCCTCCACCCCCAGAGCCGGGACTACCAGCGCATCTGGTTCAAGTAGATCCAGAACGTTCGGGCATCGTCATCTCGGGCCGACTGAGTACCGGAGGACGGACGAACAGGAGCGATCGCCTTCGCAGGCCCTGACGATGACTTGTGCGCTGGACGGGGTCGGGCGAGCCTGTGTCCCGACGACGTCCGGAAGCGGGCTCGCGCAGGTCACGGCCCAGCCCACTGAGTGGGCCCTAGCTCCGGGCACCGACGAGCCGGCGAGCGGCCAAGCCCCCGTGGTGCCGGAGGACGCACCGTGCACGCTGACGTGGCGCCGGCCGACGGCGACCCGGAGCGCCTGATCGTCAGCTTCGGTCGCCATCTGCGGGCCGCCAACCGGTCGGTCAGGACCATCGAGAAGTACCTCCTGGCCGCCCGCCAGTTCGCCGCTTTCTGCGCCGCCAACGACGGGCCCACCGTCGGTGCCGCGATCCGCCGCCGCGACGTCGAGGCGTACATCGCCGACCTGCTCGAGCGCTTCAAGCCCGGCACCGCGGTCACCCGCTACCAGGACCTGCGAGTGCTGTTCGCCTGGTTGGTCGACGAGGAGGAGATCGCCACCTCGCCCATGGCGAGGATGAAGCCGCCGATCCTGCCCGAGGTGCCGGTACCTGTCCTCAGCGCGACGGAGCAACGGGCGCTCCTGGCGACCTGCGCGGACAAGGATTTCGACAACCGCCGCGACACCGCGATCATCCGGCTCTTCCTCGACACCGGCATGCGCCTCGCCGAGCTCGCCGGCCTCCGCCTCGACGACCCGCCGGGAGGTGCTGGCCGGCCAGGACGACGCCTTGGCCAGGGTCGAGGTCGAGCGACGCCTGGAGCTCGAGGCCCGGCGCGGCTTCGGGCAAGCGGTGGTCGAGGCCCGCGCCGAGGGCCACTCGTGGGAGCAGATCGTGCAGCACGTCCCCCGGGCTCGGACCCGCCTACGGCGCCGAGGCGGCCGAGAAGCTTGTTCGCGTTGGTGTCGGTCCCGGCTCCCGCTTCGGCGACGACCACGTCAACATGGCGCTGCGGTGATTGCGACGGGCTGGTGCTCGACAGCGGCCCGGGCGCCGGCCACCCCGTCGACGCCGAGCCTGGCCACCGAGAGGACTGCGGGCGCCTCGCCGCTGAGGTCAGCCAGTACGTCGCCGGCCTCGACGCCGACGACCAGCTGTCAGCCGGCATCGCCCGGGTCGGGACCAACCATGTCCGGGAACTCGAGGCCTGGGATCGACCGATCGAACTCGATGGCCCGGGGCTGGAGCTGTGGTGAGCCGTCGCGAGGGAGACCCACAACTCCGGTGTCAACGTCGGCGATCGCGTCCGTGCGCGCCGGGTGCAGGCGTGAACCCGGCCGAGCGGGTGCTGCGGGCGCGACTGGCGGCGTACACGCTGCACACCAAGTACGACGCCCGGGAGACGACGGCAGCGGCGCGGGCGGCGTTCCTCGACCGATTCGAAAAAGAGGTGGACCCAGACGGTCAGCTCACCGTCGAGGAGCGGCAGCGGCGGGCCACCGCAGCGCGCAAAGCGAACTTCACCCGCCTCGCTCTCCGGTCTGCACAGGCACGGCGCGCCCGCTCGCCCGGGCGGTAAGCGGCGAGCACGTCACCGGCTGACGGGTGCTGCGCCCAGCCTCGCCGTAGTGTGCGCGGGCGTGCCCCGGCTGAGCGAGTTCTACGGGATCGTCGTGTACATGTACTGGCAGGATCACCAGCCGCCCCACTTCCACGCCATCTACGGTGGCGAGGAGGCTCTCGTGCGGATCGACGACGCGACCTTCCTTGCCGGCTCCCTCCCCCGAACCGCCGCTCGCCTCGTCAGGGAATGGGCCGAGGTGCGCCGATCGGAGCTGCAGGACAACTGGGAGCGCGCCCAGGCGCCTGCGAAGCTCGTACCGATCGAGCCCCTGCGTTAGCCTGGGTGTATGAGCCGACCCGCGAGAGTCGTTGGCGTCGAGCACCTCGGCGACTTCCGGCTGCGTCTTACCTTCTCCGACGGCCTGGTGAGGGAACTCGATTTCGACGGCGTGCTCGAGGGCGAGATCTTCGAGCCGTTGATGGATCGGGCAGTGTTCGCACAGGTCTCGGTTGACGCGGTCGCAGGCACGATCGCCTGGCCCAACGGAGTCGACCTCGATCCCGACGTGCTTCACGGGGACCACGAGCCGGCGAGCGGCCGGGGCCCCGTCGTGCTGAAGGAGTACCACCTCGGTCTGACCGGCTGAGACCGGAAGAGCGCGAGATTTGCGCCTTTCACCAGCGCATACGGTGGCCCGTTTCGGTCCCGGACTCCACGCCTGGAGTGGCCGCCGGCACAGCGTTTGTCACGGACTCCGGTTCAAGTAGATCCCCTAAACCAGCGACGACGCTGGTCGTCATTAACCCAGTGCTGGAAGGCTCTTTGCCTGCCTGCCGGCTCAGCAGATCAGGACTACGAGCCTCGATACCGGTCCCGAGGATCGAGGCTAACAAAGGGCGTTCAGCACGCCCAGGTCTTGGCCAGATCGGGAGTGATGGAGATCCTCTCTTGACGTGTCCAGCACTCCCTCACTGCCCGCCTTTGCGTTGTGCCACCACGCGTTCTCGCGGCACCGGCTCGTTTGTCAACCAGTATGGCCTTCGTCTTTCACACCCGGGGGCGCCACTGACCAGCTCGTCCTGGGCGTGGTGGCCGCCACCTCGACGAGCAACGGGCCCTCGCCGAGGGTGCCCACCCCGGCCGGACCGTCGCCGGCTTGACTCCCTCAGGACGCGAACCGGACGACCACGTTCGTGATGACCAGCGGTGGGTCAGACCAGGCCGTGCTTGTAGGCGTACGCCGTGGCGCCCGAGCGGGAGGTGAGGCCCAACTTGGTGAAGATGTTGGCCACGTGGCGGGCCACGGTCTTCTCACTGATCACCAGCGCGCCGGCGATCGCCCGGTTGGTGCGCCCCGTCGCCAATAGCCGCAGTACCTCGACCTCGCGCGGACTGAGCGGCCCGGTGCCGGCGAACGGTCGGGTGTCGGGCGGCCCCGACAAATCCTCGAGCAGGCGGAGGGTCGGCGAGGCACCGAGGGCGACGAGGGATCGGCGTGCCCCGTCCCACTCGAGGGTGGCCCCGTCGACATCACCCACCTGTGCGCACGCCACCCCGAGCAGCATCCGGCTGCGGGCATGCTCGTAGGGCACGTCGAGAGCTCGCCAGGCGTCAGCGGCGCGCCGCAGGGTCTCGCACGCGCCTTTCGGGTTCCTCTCGGCTAGCAGCACCGAGCCGGCGGCGTAGGCGGCGGTAGCGTGCAGGAATGGAGCCTTGAAGGCAGCGGCGTGGCCGGACAGCTCGTCCGCCGCGCCGCGGGCGGCCGCCACATCGCCGGCGGCGAGCAGGACCTCGACCGCGGCGTCGAGCATCCGCGCTCGCAGCACTCGCTCGGTCGTCTCCTCGAGCAGCCGGCGGATGCCGGCGACGGCCGTGTCGACCTGGCCTTGGGCCAGCCGGAGGAGGCAGAGGCCCGGTTGGGGCGAGCGGCCCAGGTCACTGGCCTGCCGGTAGGCGACCTCGGCCTCGACTGTCTCGCCCCGTAGCCGGTGCACCTCGGCACACTGATAGTGGGCATCGGCCGCTGCCGGCACGCCCGCCAGCCGCTCCTGGGCCTGCGTCGCCTCGCCGCAGGCGTCGTCCCATCGTCCCCGCAGGAGCAGCACCTCGGCCCGGTGGACCTGGCAGTTGCCGCGGTACGGCACGAGGTCGGGCTGCGCGTCACACCAGTCGGTCAGGGCCTGCGTCCACTCGGCGGCCCGCTCCAGGTCGAAGACGTCATGGCACGCTTCGATGAGGGCGCAGTAGACGATGCCCGCAGCAATGGACGACACCTCGTTGGCGGTAACGGACACCATCGCTTCGTCAAGCAACGCCAGGCCTTCGTTCGAGCGCCCCAGCCACACGAGCGATTGGCCGCTGCCCATGCGGGCGAACGCCAGCAGATCGAGGTCGGCGAAGCGGCGGCCGATGTCGGCGGCCCGACGCAGGGTCTCGCTAGCCGCGGAGACGTCACCCGCTTCCAGCTCGCCCATGCCGGCGAAGAACAGCAGGTAGCCGGCCTCGACGCAGTCGCTCTCCGTCTCTTCCACCAGCCGTTGGGCTCGCCCCAGCCACCCGCCGGCCTGGGCCTGATCCCCTCGCAGCTCCAAGGTGAGCGCCACCCAGAACGCCGGCCGGACGGCCCGGGTGCTCTCCCTCACGGCCAGCCAGGCCTGGTGGGCACGGATCCAGGTGGCGACGGCCTCCTCCTCCTTGCCGACGAGGAAGGCGGCCTCCGCGAGGATCTCCAGATCGGCTGGGCCGAGCGGCTCCAGTCCGTCGGCTTCCGAGAGCTGGGCCCACGCTGCCGACCACGACTTGGCCGCGTAGGCGGCCCGTCCCCCGCCGAGCGCCTCTGCCCGGCCGAAAGGTGCCCCCATGTGGTCCCGATGATACCGACCTCACGCCGGTGGGGGGGTCGACGAAGACCGCCTTGTCGGCGGCGCCGTACACAGAATTGCCCACACGCCTCCGGCGCGGAAATGCATGGTTCGCCCGAAGTCGGCCGCGCCTCGTTCCGTCAGCATCTCTCTCGAACCGGAGCGGCTCCGGCGATACGAAAGGAGCGGAACGATGGGGGAGGCACGGAAGGCAATCGACCGGATGACAGAAGCCATGGTCACCCACGATCGGGCGGCCCTGGCGGCGGCATACGCCGGAGACGCGGTGGCCACCACGCCCGACGCGGGCGGGCTGAAGGGCAGGGACGAGATCGTCCGCTACCTGGGCGGCCTCCTGGACGCTATCCCCGACTTCCGTTGGGAGTCACTGGCCGAGCACGAATCCGGCTCGACCTCGGTCGATGAGGGCTGGGTCGTGGGCACGAACACCGGCCCGCTGGTTCTCCCCAACGGCGACACCCTGCCGGCGACCGGTAAGGCCGTGCGGGTGCGCGGCTGCGATGTCGCCACCGTCGAGGACGGGCTCATCGTGCGCCACAACTTCTACTTCGACCAGATGGAGCTGCTCACCCAGCTGGGTCTGCCGACCGGGTGACCCCCGTCGCGGTGACCAGCTCGACCTCCGGACCCCGCTGCTCCCCAGGATCGACCTCCTGCAGGGACGGTGAAGTCTTCGAGCCCCTTCGGGATCGGGCGGTGTTCGCGCCAGTCCTCGGTGGACACCGTCGCCGGCACGATCTCCTGACCCAACGGCGTCCTCGATCCTGACGTCCTGCACGGAGATCACGAGCCGGCGACGGGCCACGGCCCCCTGATCCTGGGCGTGGCCGGTGCCGGCCCGGCACCGGGCGTGGTGCGCCTGGCCGGGCTGGCCAACGCTCCCGCCGGACCAGGCAAAAGCCCTGGTAGCCCAGCGTTCTCGGGTTCTCGGGTTCTCGGGTTCTCGGGTTCTCGGTAGATCATAGATACAGAAGGCTGAGGCACTATCCTTCCGTAAAGCGAGGGGTTGGGAAGGAAGAGACCCACTGCCCGGCAGAGAGCTGGCAATCCACTGGAACGGCCGGCCGGCGACTGCGTGGCTGCCTTATCCGCTCGCCGGCGGCGATTTCTCCCCCGAGGCCTGGTCGACCTCGTACATGGATGGACCGGTTGACCCTTCAGGCGTCGTCGGCATCCAGGCTTCCAGCACACCGCTTCGCCCGGCCCAGGGTTCAAGTGACCGGCACCGGGGCCGGGGTCACCCGCCGGGCGGGGTGACGGGCGGGAGCAGGAGATCGGTCGGCTCGGTGGTGGTGGTCGGGGAGCCCGCGGGGTCCGGTGACGGTGACGGGGCCGGGGCGCTGGTGCCGGGGGACGGCGGGACCGGGGCCGGGG
>JBOGHR010000435.1:0-4856 GCA_050744905.1 Acidimicrobiales bacterium | reverse complement strand
CCGTCGGGCTGGTCGTCGGGACGGCGGTCGGCCCCGTCGTCGCCCCCCGCCGTGCCGGGAGCCGGGCCGCTCGGCGGCGCCTCCGTCGACGGCCACTCGCCGCTGCCGACGGCGACCTCCGGGCTCTGGTTCTCCTGGGCGATGACGCGCTCGCCTCCGCCGGCGTCGTCGGTGGGCAGCGGCACGGTCCGCACCTTGGCGTCGTGGGGGTCGGTGCTGTGGTCGGCCATGGGGGGAGTGTTCCCCGCCGGGCGGCGTGGCCACCCATGCCCGGGGCGCCACCGGGCTGGATTAGCTTTACCCGATGCAGGTCTGGCCCGGCCGCCCGTACCCGCTGGGTGCCGCCTACGACGGCGCCGGGACGAACTTCTCGGTGTTCTCCGAGGTGGCCGAGCGGGTGGAGCTGTGCCTCTTCGACGAGGACGGGAACGAGAGCCGCATCGCCATGCCGGAGGTGACGGCCTACTGCTGGCACTCCTACCTGCCCGGCGTGGGCCCCGGGCAGCGGTACGGCTACCGGGTGCACGGCCCCTACGACCCGGCCGCCGGCCACCGCTGCAACCCCGCCAAGCTCCTCCTCGATCCCTACGCCAAGGCGGTCGAGGGCCAGGTCGACTGGAGCGAGGCCGTGTTCCCGTACCGGTTCGGGGAGCCCGACTCGGTCAACCACGCCGACAGCGCGCCGCACATGCCCAAGTGCGTGGTGACCAACCCGTGGTTCGACTGGGCCAACGACCGTCCCCCGACCTCGGCCTACCACGAGGCCATCATCTACGAGGTCCACGTCAAGGGCCTGACCATGCGCCACCCAGGCGTCCCCGACGAGCTGCGCGGCACCTACGCCGGCATCGCCCACCCGACGGTGGTCGAGTACCTCCTGACCATGGGCGTCACCGCCGTCGAGCTGCTGCCGGTGCACCAGTTCGTGCACGACGCGCACCTGGCCACCAAGGGGCTGCGCAACTACTGGGGGTACAACTCGATCGCCTACCTGGCCCCCCACAACGAGTACAGCGCCACCGGGCAGGCCGGCCAGCAGGTGCAGGAGTTCAAGCAGATGGTGAAGACGCTGCACGAGGCCGGCATCGAGGTGATCCTCGACGTGGTCTACAACCACACGGCCGAGGGCAACCACATGGGCCCCGTCCTGTCGCTGAAGGGCATCGACAACGCCGGCTACTACCGCCTGGTCGACGACGACCGGCGCTACTACTACGACACGACGGGCACGGGCAACAGCCTCGACATGCGTCACCCGCACGTCCTGCAGCTGATCATGGACAGCCTGCGGTACTGGGTCACCGACATGCACGTGGACGGCTTCCGCTTCGACCTGGCCGCCTCGCTCGCCCGCCAGTTCCACGAGGTCGACCGGCTGTCGGCCTTCTTCGACCTGATCCAGCAGGACCCGGTGGTCAGCCAGGTCAAGCTCATCGCCGAGCCCTGGGACCTGGGCGAGGGCGGCTACCAGGTGGGCAGCTTCCCACCGCTGTGGTCCGAGTGGAACGGCAAGTACCGAGACCACGTCCGCGACTTCTGGCGGGGCGAGCCCAAGACGCTCGACGAGTTCGCCTACCGGTTCACCGGCAGCTCGGACCTCTACGAATCGGGCGGGCGCCGCCCGTTCGCCAGCATCAACTTCGTGACCGCCCACGACGGGTTCACCCTCGCCGACCTGGTCTCCTACAACGAGAAGCACAACGAGGCCAACGGGGAGGAGAACCGGGACGGCGAGAGCCACAACCGGTCGTGGAACTGCGGCGTGGAGGGGCCCACCGACGACCCCGAGGTGATCGAGCTGCGCCGCCGCCAGGTGCGGAACCTCCTGGCCACCCTGCTGCTGTCCCAGGGCGTGCCGATGATCCTCGGGGGAGACGAGCTGGGCCGCACCCAGGGCGGCAACAACAACGCCTACTGCCAGGACAACGAGGTGTCGTGGTTCGACTGGGACCGCCAGGACGGCATGCGCGTCTCGTTCACCCGGCGCCTCATCACCCTCCGCAAGAGCCACCCGGTGTTCCGCAGGCGGTACTTCTTCCAGGGCCAGCCCCTCCACGGCGCCGGCGTGTCGGACATCGCCTGGTTCCGCACCGACGGGACGGAGATGACCGACGAGGACTGGACCCGCGGGGTGGCCAAGAGCCTCGGGGTCTTCCTCAACGGCGAGGCCATCCCCGACCTCGACGTGCGCGGTGGCCGCATCGTCGACGACTCGTTCCTCGTGCTGTTCAACGCCCACCACGAGCCGGTCGAGTTCCGTCTTCCCGAGGAGCGCTTCGGCGAGCGCTGGGTGAAGATCGTCGACACCGCCGACGACTTCGACGAGGGAGCGCAGGCGAAGGCGGGCGACGTCCTGGCCGTGGAGAGCCGCTCGCTGGTGCTGCTCCGCCGTGGCGGCTGAGCCCCGCGACGGCGAGGGGGGGCCCGGCGGGGACGCCCGGGCGGCCCCCTCGTCGACCTACCGGGTCCAGCTGTCGCCCTCGTTCGGCTTCGCGGCGGCCGCCGAGGTGGCGGGGTACCTGGCCGACCTCGGCGTGAGCCACCTGTACGCCTCGCCCGTCCTCCAGGCGGCGGCGGGGAGCACCCACGGCTACGACGTGGTCGACCACCGGCGGGTGAACGCCGAGATGGGCGGCGAGGCGGGCCACGCCGCGCTGTGCGATGCGCTGGCCGCTGCCGGCCTCGGGCAGGTGCTCGACGTGGTCCCCAACCACATGGCCATCGCCGGAGCGCAGAACGCCTGGTGGTGGGACGTGCTGGAGGACGGGCCGGCGAGCGTGTACGCCTCGTACTTCGACGTCGACTGGGACCCGCCCGAAGCCAAGCTGCGCCACACCGTGCTACTGCCCGTGCTGGGCGACCACTACGGGAGGGTGCTGGAGGCGGGGGAGCTGCGGGTGGAGCGCCGGGGCGGGGCGTTCGTGGTCTGCTACCACGAGCACGCCTTCCCGGTCGCGCCCCGGACGCTCGACCGCCTCCTGCTCGCCGCCGCCGAGGAGAGCGGGGTGCCGGAGCTGGAGTCGATCGGCACGGCCCTGGGCCGGCTCCCGCCGGCCACCGCCACCGACCGGGAGAGCGTGCGGGAGCGCCACCGCGACAAGGAGGTGCTCCAGTCCCGCCTGGCCGCCCTGTGCGAGGAGGACCCGGCGGTGGCCTCGGCCGTGGACGCCCGGGTGGAGGCCCTGAACGCCGACCACGACGCGCTGGACGCCCTGCTCGACCGGCAGAACTACCGGCTGGCGTACTGGCGCACCGCCGGCCGGGAGCTGGACTACCGGCGCTTCTTCGACATCAACACCCTCGTCGGCGTGCGGGTGGAGGACCCCCAGGTGTTCGACGACACCCACGCCCTGGTCCTGGAGTGGCTGGGCAAGGGCGTGGTCGACGGGCTGCGCATCGACCACCCCGACGGCCTGGTCGACCCCGAGGCGTACCTACGCCGCCTGGCCGACACCACCGGGGGGGCGTGGGTGGTGGTGGAGAAGGTCCTGGAGCCGGGCGAGCGGCTGCGCCCGTGGCCCGTCGCCGGCACGAGCGGCTACGAGTTCCTGTCCCGGGTGGGCGGGCTGTTCGTCGACCCCGCCGGGCGCGAGCCGCTGCTGGGGCTCTACGCCGAGCTGACCGGCCGGCCGACCGGCTTCGACGAGGTCGTGCTGGCCAAGAAGCACGTCGTGCTGCGCGACATCCTGGCCGCCGACCTCAGCCGCCTCACCGGGCTGTTCGTGGAGGTGTGCGAGCGCAACCGGCGCTACCGCGACTACACCCGCCACGAGCTGCACGAGGCGCTGCGCGAGGTCGCCGCCTGCTTCCCCGTCTACCGCGCCTACGTCCGGCCGGCGGCCGGCCAGGTGCACAGGGACGACGTGGCCGCCGTCGAGGCGGCGGTGGCGGCGGCGTCCGGGCGTCGGCCCGAGATCGACCCCGAGCTGTTCGCCTTCCTCGCCGACCTCCTGCTGTTGCGCCACCGCGCCGACTCGGCGCCCGGCCTGCCCGCGCCGGTCGGGGAGGCGGAGGCCGAGCTGGTGGCCCGCTTCCAGCAGTTCACCGGGCCGGTGATGGCCAAGGGCGTGGAGGACACGGCGTTCTACGACTACGTGCCCCTGGTGTCGCTCAACGAGGTGGGAGGGTCGCCCGCCCACTGGGGCACGCCGGTGGAGGAGTTCCACCGGGCGTGCCGGGAGGCGTTGGGGGACTGGCCCACGTCGATGCTGGCCACCAGCACCCACGACACCAAGCGCAGCGAGGACGTGCGGGCCCGCCTGCACCTGCTGTCGGAGGTCCCCGGGGCGTGGGCCGAGGCGGTGCGCCGGTGGTTCGCCGCCAACACCCGCCACCGCTCGGGCATCGACCGGCCCGATCCCAACGCCGAGTACCTGCTGTACCAGACCCTGGTCGGCGCCTGGCCGCTGTCGGCGGAGCGGGCGGCGGCGTACATGGAGAAGGCCTCCAAGGAGGCCAAGGTCCACACCTCGTGGATCGACCCCGACCCCGGCTACGACGCCGCCCTGCGGGCGTTCGTGGAGGGCGTGCTGGGCGACGAGGCGTTCCTGGCCGACCTGGCGGGCTTCGTCGAGGCGCTGGTGGCGCCCGGGCGGGTGAACTCCCTGGCCCAGGTGCTGGTCAAGCTCACCGCGCCCGGGGTGCCCGACACCTACCAGGGGAGCGAGCTGTGGGACCTCAGCCTGGTCGACCCCGACAACCGCCGCCCGGTGGACTACGGGGTGCGGCGCCGGCTGCTGGGCCAGCTGGCCGGCCTGGGCCCCGAGGCGGTCCTGGCCCGGGCCGACGAGGGCCTGCCCAAGCTGACGGTGGTGCGCGAGGCGCTCCAGCTGCGCCGGCGGCGCCCAGGGGCGTTC
>JBOGHR010000434.1:0-16208 GCA_050744905.1 Acidimicrobiales bacterium | reverse complement strand
CTCTCGGGCGGCCCCCGTGATGGGCGGCTCGGCGTCGTCGCCGCCGGACGCCAGGGCGACGCCGGCCGCGCCGGCGGCGGCCATGCCTCCCGAGACCAGGGCCACCACGATCCTCGTGCGACGGTTCATGGCCTTCTCCTCTCGCTCCACTCGGCCCCAGTGTGCGCCGCGCCGCCTGAACCACGGCTGACCGCTTCGGCCCCGTTCAGCGCCCGTTCAGGGAGCGACCGGCGTCCTGGCCCCCCGGCCGCGACAATCATGGCAGCGAGGTGCCCGTGAAACTCCTGCTCGTCGAGGACGACGCCAAGATCGCGACCGCCGTCCGGCGGGGGCTCGAGGCGGAGGGCTTCCTCGTCGAGATCGCCGGCGACGGAGACGAGGGGCTGTGGAAGGCCACCGAGCACACCTACGACGCCGTCGTGCTCGACATCCTCCTCCCCGGGCGCAACGGCTACCGGGTGTGCGCCGACCTCCGGGCGGCGGGCAACTGGACGCCCATCCTGATGCTGACCGCCAAGGACGGCGAGCTGGACGAGGCCGAGGCCCTCGACACCGGCGCCGACGACTACCTCACCAAGCCGTTCTCGTTCGCCGTGCTGGTGGCTCGGATCAGGGCGCTGGTGCGTCGCGCCGGCGGCGGGCCCCCGGCGGCCCTCGCCGTCGGCGACCTCCGGGTCGACCCGAGGGCCAGGCGGGCGTGGCGCGGCGACGCCGAGGTGTCCCTGACGGCGCGGGAGTTCTCGGTGCTGGAGCTCCTGGTCCGCCGGGCCGGCCAGGTGGTCTCCAAGAACGACGTCCTCGCCGGCGTGTGGGCCGACGACTTCGAGGGCGACCCCAACATCGTCGAGGTGTACGTGCGCCGGCTGCGCCGCAAGATCGACGAGCCGTTCCGGCGCCGGTCGATCGAGACGGTCCGCGGTGCCGGCTACCGGATGGCGGAGCCGTGACCACCGGGCGGCTCCGCCCGGCGCTCCGCCGGCAGGTGGCGACGGTCCGGTTCCGCGTCACGGCCCTCGCCACCTTGGTGGCCCTGCTGGTGTTGACGGCCGGGAGCGCCGGCCTGGTGTTCACCCAGCGGCAGGTGCTGACCGGCAACCTCGACGACGCGCTGCGGCGCCGGGCGGAGGACCTGGCCAGCCTGGTCGTCGCCGGCCGCCTCCCGCCCCGACCGGGGGCCGACGTCGAGGAGAGCGCCGTCCAGGTGGTCGACGCCGACGGTGCCGTGGTCGCCGCCAGCGCCAACCTGCCCGCCGCGACCGGGCCACTGGCTCCACCGCCGGCGCCTGGCGGCCCCGGTGAGGTGGTGCGCACGGTCGGCCGCCTTCCCCTCGACGACGAGGACTTCCGCGTCCTCTCCCGCCGGGTCCAGGGCCCGGAGGGCGCCTTCGTGATCCACGTGGCGCAGAGCGTCGACGACGTGACCGAGAGCGCCGGTGCTCTGCGCACCTCGCTCACCTTCGCCGTTCCCGGCGGCACGGTGCTGCTCGCCCTGCTCGTGTGGTGGCTCGTCGGCCGCACCCTGCGGCCGGTCGAGTCCATACGGGCGGAGGTGGCCCACATCAGCGGCTCGGACCTCGGTCGCCGTGTCCCCGAGCCGGCCGGCGACGACGAGATCGCCCGCCTGGCCCGCACCATGAACGCCATGCTCGACCGGCTGGAGGCGGCGTCCGAGCGCCAGCGGCGGTTCGTCGCCGACGCCTCCCACGAGCTGCGCAGCCCCCTCACCCGCATCCGCTCCGAGGTCGAGGTCGACCTGGCCCATCCCGGTTCGGCCCAGCTCCAGGCGACCCACCGCAGCGTGCTCGACGAGGTCGCCGCTCTCCAGCACCTGGTGGAGGACCTCCTCGTGCTGGCCCGCACCGATGCGACGGCGGCGGCGGGCGGGTCGGCCGTCGACCTGGACGACATCGTCATGGAGCAGGTCCGCCGTGCCCGCCTCGACGGCCGGGTGAGGATGGACACCACGGGCGTCAGGGCCGCCCAGGTCAGGGGCGACGCCCGTGACCTGGAGCGGGCGGTCGCCAACCTGCTGGACAACGCCGTGCGCCATGCCGCCGCCGCCGTCACCGTCACCCTCGTCGAGCGCGAGCCCGGCGCCACCCTCACCATCGCCGACGACGGTCCCGGCATCCCCGGAGCCGAGCGGGAGCGGGTCTTCGAGCGCTTCGCCCGCCTCGACGACGCCCGGGGCGCCGGCGGCGGCACGGGCCTGGGGCTGGCCATCGCCCGGGAGATCGCCCGCCGCCACGGCGGCGACATCACCGTGAGCGAC
Organism: Acidimicrobiales bacterium; assembly: GCA_050744905.1. Lineage (GTDB taxonomy): Bacteria > Actinomycetota > Acidimicrobiia > Acidimicrobiales > DATLFN01. The sequence goes on along the minus strand of JBOGHR010000434.1, from coordinate 13,936 downwards.
AACGGGCGCCCCGGAGCCTGCATGGTGATGACGGTCCCGACCGCTCCGGCGCCTGCGCCGCCGGCCGCCGGCCGCGGTCGCTGAGCAGGAGCCGCCCCCGTGCGACTCAGCGGGAGGGGTCGGCTCCGGCCCCCGTCGCCCGTGGACGGCACCGGGTGGGCACCCGGGGACGGCGCCGATGCGACGCCGAGCTCAGCCCAGCGAGGGGCATTGCGCGCCGGCAGGCACCCATTTATCGTCGGGTCGCTCGGCGTCCGGCTGAGGGCCACGGATCCGCGCCTCGCGGCGTCGCTCTCCAACGACGTCTTCCCCTGCCCTCGACAAGTTGCGGAGCACCATCATGAAGGCCATCGTGCAGGACGCATACGGCCGGGCCGAGGTGCTCCGCCTCGACGACATCGACGCCCCTGAGCCGGACGGCGGCGAGGTGCTGGTCCGGGTCCGTGCCGCCGGGGTCGATCGTGGGGTGTGGCACCTGATGACCGGCCAGCCGTACGTCGCCCGCCTCGCCATCGGGTTCCGCCGGCCCCGCAACCGGGTGCCGGGAATGGACGTGGCCGGCGTCGTCGAGCGCGCCGGAACCGGCGTGAGCGGGTTCGCGGTGGGCGACGAGGTGTTCGGCATCGGCAAGGGCACCTACGCCGAGTTGGCGGTGGCTCCCGCCGAGAAGCTGGTGCTCAAGCCGGAGGGGCTGCCCTTCAAGCAGGCCGCCGCGGTCCCCGTCTCGGGGCTCACCGCCCTGCACGCCGTGCGCGACGTGGGCAGGGTGCAGGCGGGCCAGTCGGTCCTCGTGATCGGGGCGGCCGGTGGCGTGGGGACCTATGCGGTGCAGATGGCCAAGGCGAGCGGGGCCACCGTCACCGGCGTGTGCAGCACGGCCAAGCTGGACCTGGTGCGCTCGATCGGCGCCGATCACGTCGTGGACTACACCCGGGATGACGTGGTGGAGCTGGGCGAGCGGTACGACGTCGTCATCGACATCGCCGGGAACCGGACGTTGCGGCGGCTGCGGCGTGTCCTCGCCCCGAAGGGGACGCTGGTCATCGTCGGTGGCGAGGAGGGTGGTCGCTGGCTGGGCGGGATCGAGCGGAACCTCTGGGCGTCGCTGTGGTCGCCGTTCACAGGCCAGCGCATGCGGGCCTTCGTCTCCAGGGAACGCGGGGAGGACATCGAGACGCTGGCCGAGATGATCGCCGCCGGCAGGTTGACGCCCGTCGTCGAGAGGACCTTCCCGTTGGCCGACACGGCCGACGCCATCCGCTACCTCGAAGGTGGCCACGCCCGGGGCAAGGTGGTCGTCACCGTCTGATGGCGGTGACGGCCCTCCCCGTCGGCGAACCGTGGCTCACCCTGACGGCCGGCCCGGGCGGTGCCCGGGCATGGTCATGAGGAGCACGCCGCCGGCCGGGCGCGATGATCTCCGGGTGACCGCCATCCGCACGCAGGTCGTCTTCCACGCCGCCGACCCTCACGCACTGGCGCCTTCTGGGCCGAAGCCCTGCGTTGCGAGCAGGAGGACGTCGACGACTTCGTCAGCGGCTTGGTGAGCGCCGGCACGTGCGGTCGACCACACGATCGAGATCGAGGCGCAGCGGAGCGGCCACATGACCGTCGACGTCACCACCGAGATCGTCGTCGACCGGACCGTCGACGCCGTCGCCGCGTATGCCGCCGATCCCTCCAACGCGCCCGAGTGGTACGTCAACATCGAAACCGTCATGTGGAAGACCGAACCGAGGGTCGAGATCGGCGCCGAGGTCGTGTTCGTCGCCCGCTTCCTCGGCCGCCGACTCGAGTACACCTACGGGCTGGTCGTGGTCGACCCGGGTGCGCGGCTCGTGATGCGCACCGCGCAGGGACCGTTCCCCATGGAGACCACCTACACGTGGACACCCGTCGGCACGACCTCGACGCGAATGAGCCTGCGCAACCGCGGCGAACCCACTGCGTTCTCGAGGCTCGTTGCTCCGCTCGTGGTTCCCGCGATGCGCCGTGCCAACCGCAAGGACCTGGCCCGGCTGAAGGCGATCCTCGAAGCGCGCTGAGCCGTTCGTTGCGCGCCGCCGGCCGCGGTGGACGACAGCGCCGGCCCGCGCGCCCGCCGACCAACACGAACGGACGATCGTCCGCCGCCGAGCGCCCGGCGCGACCGGTGGTGAATGGCGACGGAACGCTCATCGAGGCGTCGCGGAGGCTGCATGTGTCCATTCCGTGTACTACACGACGTGATACACTCGCGCCATGGCGCAGGCGATCTCTGTCAGACTCGACGACGAAGCAGAACGGGCGTTGCGGTCGCTCGAAGCTGCGGGGATGACGCGCTCGGAAGCCATCCGGACTGCGTTGATCGACTCCGCCAGGCGTCTCCGGCAACGAGCCGAGCTCGCGGCCGAGGTCGCGGCCCTGGAGGCCGACGCAGCGGACCGCTCCGAGATGCTTTCGGTGGCCGCCTTGATGGAGTCGCTACGTGCTCCGCGGTGATGTCTACCGGTTCACGCTCCCAAAGGGTGTAGGTCACGAACAGCACGGTGACCGCTTCGGTGTGGTCGTCCAGGCCGACGAACTGCTGCCGCGATCGGTCGTCCTCGTCGCCCCGACATCTCGCAGCGCACGCCCTGCTTCGTTTCGACCAGAGATCCACGTCGAAGCCGATGCCGCGCGTGTTCTCGTCGAACAGGTCGGCGCTGTCGACGTTCGGCGGCTCGGCTATCTCGCTGGGCACCTCACCCGCGAGGAGCTCTGGGGCGTCGACGACGCCCTCGTGACGGTCTTCGGCCTGCGCTGATCGACTTCCTTTGAGCGGTGCTCTGGCACCGGTCGCGCGACCGGTGCTGAATTGTTGCTCGCGGTCGAAGAAGATGTCGTACTGGCGCGTCGATCTCATCATCCGAGGGCCATCGCTGCCGAGGCTGCACAGCACGGTGAGGGTGGCGCCACGAGCGGGATCATCGACACCGAGTCACCTGCCGAGGCGCAGGAGCTCGTTGACCCGCGCTGCCTGCCTCATCTGGTGATTCCGCTCCGCCAGGTTCGGCGCGTTGCGGGCCGCCGATGCATAGAGGCGGGCGGCGAGCTCGAGATCGCCCGCCTTCTCGTGAAGGTGCGCGGCGACGGCGTCCCGCCGCGGGACACCGCCGACCACCTCCGCCAGGGCCGCGAGCCCCGCCGACGCGCCATCGGCCTCGCCGACGGCGACGGCGCGGTTGAGCCGCACGATGGGCGTGTCGCCGAACCGCAGCAGCTCGTCGTACCACTCGACGATCTGCACCCAGTCCGTCTCCTCCACACGGGGGGCGTCTGCGTGGAGGGCGGCGATCGCCGCTTGCACCTGGTACTCGCCCAGTCGATCACGGGCGAGGGCCGATTGGAGGAGCCCGGTCCCCTCGGCGATGAGCGCACGGTCCCAAAGTCCTCGGTCCTGCTCGGCGAGCGGGACGATGCCGCCGTCTGGTCCGATGCGGCTCCGGCGGCGGGCGTGGTGCAGCAGCATGAGGGCGAGCAGGCCGTGGACCTCCGGGTCGTCGATCAGCGCCGCCAGCTGACGGGTCAGCCGCATGGCCTCGGCGGCCAGGTCGACGTCACCGGAGTAGCCCTCGTTGAAGACGAGGTAGAGCACCCGCATCACGGTGGCTGCGTCGCCCGGGCGCTGGACACCGCTCTCGCTGATCGTCCGCTTCGCCCGGCTGATCCGCTGTGCCATCGTGCGTTCGGGGACCAGGTAGGCCTGCGCGATCTGCCGGGTGGTCAGGCCGCCCACCGCTCGCAGGGTCAGCGCCACCGCCGACGACGGCGTCAGTTCCGGGTGGGTGCAGAGGAAGTACAGGTGCAAGGTGTCGTCGGCACTCGGCACCGCACCCGCCGGCGGCGTCCTGTCGTACCGCACCTCTCGGTCGCGACGTGCGGTGTCTGATCGCGCCATGTCGAGGAAGGCCCGCCACGCCACTGTGACGAGCCAACCCCTCGGATCGGCGAGCCGCTCGCTCTCCCCCGCAGCGAACGCGCGGATGAGCGCCTCTTGGACGGCGTCCTCGGCCGTCGAGAAGTCGGCCCCGCGTCGCACGAGGACGCTCAAGACCTGCGGGACGACCTCCCGCAGCTCCACGTCCTCCATGCCGCGGGTCATTCCATGCCGGCGGGGGCCGCCCCCATGAACGGTCGTACCTCCAACCACTCGTGGATCGCTGCACCGCCGGCGCCAGGTGCGGCAGACAGCTCGGCAGCCAGCTCGATCGCCCGCTCGTAGCTGTCGACGTCGATCACCATCCAGCCAGCGATCAGGTCCTTCGTCTCGGCGAACGGGCCGTCGGTCACCGGCGGCCGCCCGTCGCCGTCGGAGCGAACCCACACGCCGTCGGGCGACAGCGCCTGTGAGCCCACGAACTCACCGCTTTGCACGAGCCGAGCGGCGAAGTCGTCCATGTACCGGACATGGGCCTCGACCTCGTCGGGCGTCCACCTGTCCATCGGCACGGCGTTGACAGCCTCCGGTGCCCCTCGGTAGTGCTTCAGCAACAGGTACTTGGCCATTGCGTCCTCCTCGTATCGCCGGCCCACTGGCCGGACGCACACCTGGGACGGAGCGGGCGCTGCATCTTCGACATCTGCGCCCGGAGATCGATCCACTCAAGAGTCTCTCGCGCTCGGCTGTACCAGTCGATGGTCCGGAACGTCGTCAAGCGACCTGGGCGAAGCTCGTCGACTTCGGGTAGACGTTGCCCTCGGCGGTCGAACGGCTACGGACGCCCGGGAACCGACGGGGTGCTGTGGCGCGACCGCCCGGTGATGCCCCGTGCGGCGCAGGCCAGAGCGTCCTCGGGGGGCCAAGGCTGCGAACTCCTCGCCGACGAGGCCCTGCTCAGCATCGCGAGCGGTGGGGATCCGGTGACCCCGCCGTCGTCGTCCTGGTGGCGGTGGCCAACCAGCGGGGCCGAGCCGGAGCGCCAGGTGCGGGCCAACGACACTTGGGTGCGCAGCCATGCCAGGCAGGGCTCGTCGCCCTCACCTAGGGAGTGATCGGAATCCCGCACCCCGCCCGTGGGCGACGGCTGCCTCGAGGCTCGGATCGGGAGTCAGGCGTGCGCTACCACCTCACGGACCTCGACATCTTCCAACGTGACCCCTTGCGGCACGGTCCCCGGGATCCGCTCGCTGGCGGCCCGGGCCGCGTCCTCGGACTCGAAGACCACCATCGAAAGTCCTGCGTCGTCCTTGCGCGTCCAGTACCCCGCTACGAAGCCTGGTGCCTGCGAGACCTGAGGCACGACCTCATCCCGCAGGGCGGCCACAGCGGCCCCTTCTTCACTGATCCTGACCCTGACGACGACTGCGTGCATGACGCCCCCTCAGTTGTTGGAAGGACAAGGTTGCTCGCCGATCTGGTTGTCGGAGCCGCGTCCCGACCGTTCGCATCCCGGCCCGCAGCACGAGGGTAGCTGGCCCGGCCCGGTCGGCCGAACCCGCCCGGTATCGCACGGCGAACATCCCGACGAGTCGGCGACTGATGGCGGGGTCGTCGGCCGGGCCTCCCCGGCCGCCGTGCGCCGAACCGAACAGCTGGCGGCGCCCTGGTCGCCGCGGGCCTCGTGGCAGGCGACGACGCGCTCCTCGGCGGCAAGGTCCTCCGGCTCGAGCTCCTCCATGGCCGCCTGGTGGCTCTCGAACACCCGGCGGGCGGTTTCGGCGTCGCCGTTGGCCGGGTGCGCCTCCATCAGCACCTTGGTCAGGCGACCGTGGGTCCTGCAGGCGTCGAGACCGCGACGCGGCGACGATTCCGCGCGACTCCCTGACAATGACATTGACATGGGCACTGCGCTGGGACGACCGTTCAACGGCCCCGGTCGGGCCGGCCCTCCAGCCGGGAGACAAGCGTGCGCAGCACGGCGAGCTCCTGGTCGAGGGCGCGGGCGCCGGCGCGGCTGAGGCTGACCCACGTCTTCGGGCGCCGGCCCTCATAGCCCTTGTGGACGAGGACGTAACCGGCGTCCTCGAGGGTGCGGAGGTGGGCGGAGAGATTGCCGTCGGTGAGCCCGAGGGAGGCCCGGAGGTAGGCGAACTCGGCCCGGTCCGCCTCGCGCAGGATGGCCAGTACGCCGAGCCTGGCTCGCTGGTGCACCAGGTCGTGGAGGCCGCTGGCAGGGTGCGGCTCCGGGCCGCCGGCGTCAAATGCGAGCGGCACGACGACTGGTGAGGGCGGACAGGCCGGCAGCGGCGAACAACAGCGCGGCCAAGACGAGGACATTGTGCGCCGGGGCGACGAAGAAGTCCTTGCTGGCGCCGTGGGGAGGGGCGAGCCACGGTGGGATCTCGCCCAGCCCGAAGGTGTTCACCACCACCGTCAAGGCGCCGTAGAGCAGGGCGACAGCGGCGACGATCCGGCTGCGCTCGACCCACGCCAAGACCAGCAGACCGACGGCGACGGCGACCAGCGGCGAGAGCCACGGGGCGAGGCCGTCCCTGAGCTCGGCCGCCGCCGAGGTCGCTCCGAGCTCACCGCTGATGCCGCCGGTACCGTCGATCACCACGCGGCCCGGCTCGTGCACCGGGAGCGCCAACATCACCTGGAGCAGGCCGAACAGCACAAGCCCGGCCACGACCCACCGTTCCCAGCGGAACGAAACTCCGAGGGAGGCGGCTCGCCGCCGGTACCACGTGTTGAGCGCCACTCTCGTTGAGGATCGGGCGGCACGCCGGCGACACGCTGTGTGAGCACGTGGGCCCGGCCGCCTGGGGTTGCCGGGCGTCCACGCGGCCTCCAAGGTGAGCACGACCTGAACGCGCGAAGACCCCCCCGCTGATTCTTGGCCGAACACGGGAGGGCCTTCCTGGCAGATGCCCGGAGGCACCTGTGCTCATCGTAGGCACCGACGACGCAGCGGTCGAGAACGATCTCGCGGGCGGACGGCTCCCGTGCCCGGAGTGCCGGGGCCCGCTCGGTCCGTGGGGCCACGCCCGGTGGCGGGTGCTGCGCCGACGAGAGGCGGAGCTGCGGTGGCGTCCCCGGCGCAGCCGGTGCCGGTCGTGCCGGAGGACCCATGTGCTGCTCGGGGACCACAGCCTGGTCCGGCGTCGTGACGACGCCGACAGGATCGTCTTGGCGCTCGGGGAACGCGCCCAGGGGGCGGGCTATCGCCGGATCGCCACGGTCCTGGGCATGAGGAAGCTGGCGCAGACGGTGCGGGGCTGGCTGCGGGCCTTCGCCAGGGCCGCCGAAGCCATCCGGGCTCACTTCACCCGCTGGGCCTACGCCCTCGATCCCGGTCTGGGCCCGATCGCCCCCCGGGGCAACCCCCTCGGCGACGCGGTGGAGGCCATGGCCGTCGCAGCCCGCGCCGCCGTCCAGCGCCACGGCCCCATCCCGGCGTCGGCCCGGGTGGCCCGGCTGTCGGGCGGGGCGCTGCTGTGCCACACCAGCTACCCCCTCCCGGCGCCGCCCGGGCTTTGAGACCCTGCCCCGAAGGGCCCGTGCGAGCAGGGAGGCAAGGTGGAGGACGAGCGTCGCCGCGATGTGGGGCTGTTCCGGTACTCCCTGGTGCGGGAGGCGGCCGACCAGGCGCTGTCGAACGCCGAGCGCGGGGCGCTGGTGCGGGCCCTGGCCGGCGCCGAGCACGTCGCAGCCGACGGGCGGCGGGTGCGGGTCGGCCGCTCGACGCTGGACGGCTGGATCCGGGCATGGCGGGCTGGTGGCTTCGAGGCGCTGGTGCCCAAGCCCCGGGCGCTGCAGCCCCGCACCCCGGCGGGGATCCTGGCGCTGGCCGAGGCGCTCAAGCGCGAGGCCCCGGGGCGCACCGCCGCCCAGGTGGCGGCGGTGATGGCCGCCATGACCGAGGCGGGCGAGCTGGCGGCGGCCGAGGTCCCCTCGGCCCGCACGCTGCAGCGCCACTTCGCCCGACTCGGTCTCATCGCCCGCCCCGACGGGGCCCCACCCCGGGCCTTCGGTCGCTTCGAGGCCGCGGCTCCGAACGAGCTGTGGACCGGCGACGCCATGCACGGCCCGACCGTCGCCGGCCGCAAGGCCTACCTGCTGGCCTTCATCGACGACTTCAGCCGGGCGCTGGTCGGGCACCGCTGGACCCCTGGCGAGGACACGATCCGCCTGGAGGGCGCCCTGCGGGCGGGCCTGGCCTGCCGGGGGGTCCCCAGGGCGATCCTGGTCGACCGGGGCGCCGCCTTCGTGTCGGCACCGCTGGCCCGGGCGTGCGCGGTGCTCGGGGTGCGCCTGATCCACGCCAGCCCTCGGGCGGCGGCCACCAAGGGCAAAATCGAGAGATTTTTCCGAACGGTGAGGAGCCAGTTCCTCGTCGAGCTCGACGCCCGGGGTGGCGCCACCGATCTGGCCGAGCTCAACACGCTGTTCGCTGCCTGGGTCGAGGTCGTCTATCACCGACGGGTGCATTCGGAGACCAAGACGACCCCGCTGGCACGGTTCTCGTCGGCCGCAGCGCCGGCGTTGCCGTCGCCCACCGCGCTGCACGAGGCGTTCTTGTGGTCGGAGCTGCGCCGGGTGACCAAGACGGCCCAGGTCAGCCTCCACGGCAACTCCTACGAGGTCGACGCCGCCCTGGTCGGCCGGCGCATCGAGCTGGTCTTCGACCCCTTCGACCTGACCGACATCGAGGTGCGCTTCGAGAACCGACCCATGGGCAAGGCGGTGGCGGTGCGCGTCGGCCGCCACGTCCATCCCCGGGCCCGGCCCGAGGCCGCCCCCGACCCGGTGCCGACGGGCATCGACTACTTGAGCCTGGTGGCTCGGCGCCGGGAGGCAGAGCTGGCCGGGGAGCCGATCGACTACGCCGCCATGGCAGGAGCCGACGGCACCACCACCCCCGACGATCCCGAGGAGGACCGGCGATGAGCATCGACCGCCTGCGCGCCCACTACGGCTTCTCCCGCATGCCCTTCGCCAAGACGCTCGCCCCCGGGGCGCTGCACGCCCATCGCAGCCACGCCGAGGCGGTGGCCCGCATCGAGTGGTGCATCGCCGAGCGTGCCATCGGGGTCGTCACCGGCGAGTGCGGATCGGGCAAGACGGTGGCGGCCCGGGCGGCCGTGGCCGGGCTGGATGCCTCCCGGCACACCGTGGTGTACCTGGGCACGCCCGGGGTGGGCCTGCGCGGCATGTACGCCGGGATCGTGGCCGCCCTCGGCGGCGTGGCCCGCTTCCACTGCGCATCGCTCATCCCCCAGGCCCAGGACCTGCTGGCGGCCGAAGCGGCCGAGCGGGGCAAGGCGGTGCTGGTGGTGCTGGACGAGGCCCATCTGCTCGACGCCGACACCTTGGAGGGCGTGCGGTGCCTGTCCAACGCCGGCATGGACGCCACCGCCCCCTTCTCGTTGTTGTTGCTGGGCCAGCCCACCCTGCGCCGGCGCCTGCGCCTGGGCTCGTTCATGGCCTTGGACCAGCGAGTGGGTCTGCGCTACGCCATCGCCGGCCTGGAGGCGCCCGAGTGCTCCAGCTACATCGCCCACCATCTGGCCCAGGCCGGTCGGTCCGACAGGTTGTTCTCCGACGACGCCGTGGCGCTCATCCACCAGGTCTCCCGAGGCCTGCCCCGGGCCGTCAACAACCTGGCCGTGCAGTCCCTCGTCGCCGCCTTCGCCGCCAACAAGGCGATGGTCGACGAGTCCGCCGCCCGAGCGGCGGTCACCGAGGTCAGCGCCGAGTGAGCGACATCGGCGGCGGCGCCGCCGTGTTCGACCCCGGTGCCGCCAGGGCCGTTCCCGCGCCGGCGGGCTGGCCCGCCCCGCCCGGTCCCGCCGCCTGGGAGGGCATGGCGGGCATGATCGCCGGCGCCATCGCCCCCCACACCGAGGCCGACCCCGTCGCCATCCTGGCCCAGCTGCTGGTCGGCGCCGGCGCCGTCGTCGGGCGGGGGGCGTGGCTGGGCGTCGAGGCCACCCGCCACCACCCCAACGAGTTCGTTGTGCTCGTCGGCGAGTCGGCCAAGGCCCGAAAGGGATCGTCGTGGGACCACGTGGCCCGCACCCTGGCCCGGGCCGAGCCGGGCTTCGCCGCCCGGGTGCGCACCGGGTGCTCCACCGGCGAGGGCCTGGTCTGGGCCGCCCGCGACCCCGCCGGCACAGACCCCGGCGCCGGCGATGCGCGCCTGCTGGTGGTCGAGCCCGAGTTCGTCACCGTGCTCAAGGCCACCGGGCGCGACATCAACACGCTCTCGCCGGTCCTGCGCGCCGCCTGGGACGGGCGGCCCCTCGCCCTGCTCACCCGCACCGCCCCGGCCCGGGCCAGCGCCGCCCACATCGCCGTGATCGGCCACATCACCGCCACCGAGCTGGCCCACCACACCAGCGCCGTCGAGGCGGCCAACGGCTTTCTGAACCGCTTCTTGTTCGTCGCCTGCCGCCGACAGCGCCTCCTGCCCGAAGGCGGCGACCCCGACCCCCTCGCCGGCACCGGCATCGAGGCCCGCCTGGGCCGCCACCTGAGCGCGGCGCGCCAGGCCGGGCAGGTCCGCCTCGACGTGGCCGCCCGGGTCGAGTGGTGCGACGCCTACGCGGCGCTGTCCGAAGCGGGCGAGGGCCTCGTCGGGTCCCTGTGCGCCCGGGCCGAAGCCCACGTGCTGCGCCTGGCCATGCTCTACGCCCTGGTCGACGGCGCCACGACCATCGCCACTTCCCACCTGCGGGCCGGCCTCGCCCTGTGGGACTACGCGGCCCGCTCCGTCGCCTGGGCCACCCGCTCGGTCACCGCCGACCCCCTCGCCGAGCAGATCCACGCCGCCCTCGCCGCCAGCGCCGAAGGACTCATCCGCACCGAGGTGCGAGACCTGTTCGCCCGCAACCTGCCCGGTGCCCGCATCGACGCCGCCCTGGCCAGCCTCGGCCGCTCCGGCCGGGCGAAGCGCCGCCGGCTCCCCACCGCCGGTCGCCCAGCCGAGGTGTGGGAAGTCGTCGACCCCGACGTGCCCCGCAGCTACTGAGCCGGGGTCCAGGCCGGCCCGTCAGGGCCGTCCCGCAGGGACCGGAGCGCAGCGGAGGGCCTTGACGCCGGCGGGCACGACGGACCACCATGGACCGCGCCCGCCAGCTTGCTGGCGGGCCTACTCGCGCCCTTGCCCTGCCGCCGCCGGACTTCGGTCGTTCGGTCGTCTGGCCCCCAGCATGCTCACCCAGAACGACGCCTTCATGCCGATTGCGAGTGTCCGGCAACACGTGTTGCGCAGACCAGGTAGCCCAACGGGGCGGCGACCAGCCAGAACAGGTAGGCGGCCAGCTGGGAGCGGGCCCCGGGCAGGCCGGCGTGGTACCGAGTCAGGTAGGGGCCAGAAGCGAAGCCGCCACCGTCCCGTGGGTAGGCGAACGGCCGGCGGTACAGCGCGACGGTGGCCAACGTGATCGACGCGAAGACCACCAGCGGGAACCACACCCCGCGGACGCGCGACCGGGTCCGCCTGCGGAGGCCGTCCACGCCTCGCAGCACCGCACCGGCGCGGCGCTCGACTGTCGTCTCCATGTCGGTAACCCCTCCTCTGTGGCCCCATCCACTTTGCACCGCACAGCTCTCTGTGTAAAGGGGCTTTCTCGAAGCCGCCCGACCCGTGTGGTGTGAATCGCTCGCTCGTCAGGATGTGATCCGCTGTCAGGACGCGGTTGAGCACTTCCCACGGGGGAAGGGCTCGGCTGCCTGAGCCGCCTCGGCGAACCTGGCGTCGCGTTCTGTGCGAGATCGCACAAGTCGTCAGGGCGCAGATCGGCAGTTGAGGGCGCGTCCACGCCCGCCGGTCGTGGCCTTTCATCCCCGCAGGATGGTGACGTCCCTGGCGTGGCTAGCGAGCGCTCGCAGGTCGTCCAAGTCGCCGGTGAGCACGGCGCCACCGGGTTCGGCGACAGCGACGACCAGTGCGTCGACTGCGGACCCTCTCCGGGATCGGCTGCGGAGCTCGGCCGCTCGTCGAGCCACCTGAACGGAGACGGCCTCCCGAATGTCGACCGCCTTCAGGAACCGGTTGACGTTGGCGTCGGTCCGCTGCCTGCCGGAGAGGGACTCGACGAGCACGATCGACGGGACGACGGGCGGCCACAGCCGTTCCCGCCGGAACGCGCCGATCATCGCCAGGGCGTCCTGGTTGCGCTCGGCCAGCCGTGTCAGGCCGCCGGCATCGAGTACGAGGAACGTCAACCGGCGTTTCGACGCGGTGGCCGCCGGCCCATCCCTGCGACGAGCGCCTCCGCTCGAGCGACTGCACCCGGCGTCGGCGCACCCACCTCCTCAGCGAGCTCCTCGACGTAGCGGTCGGTCTCAGCGAGGAGTTCCTGCCTTCGAAGCTCGGCGCGAACAGCGTCCTGAAGGAGCTCCGAGGCGGGGAGCCCGCGCTCCTTGACCGCCCGGTAGAGCTCGTCCGGGAGGTAGACCTGCATGCGTGGCATACGCCTAACTATACACCCGCCCGCGACGGCGCTCTCCCGATCGCATCCGCGACCCGCTCAATGCAGGCTGAAGCGTCGAGTTCCCCGGCTGCGACCGAGGGCGCGCTCGACATCGGTGGGGCGCCGCCAGAGACGTCGTTCGTCGAGATCGTCGAAGTCGAAGTGGCGGTAGAACTCGGCGGCTTGCCCGCTGATGGCGTCCACGACCACCGCCCGGGCGCCGAACTCCCGGCCCCCTCGCACGCATCGCCGCAGCGCGTCGACCAGGAGGTGGCCGCCGAGGTGGTGCCCTTGTTCGGAGCGGTCGATGGCGAGGCGTGCGAGGAGCACGACTGGGACCGGGTCGGGCATGCCGCGCCGCAGACGCGACGGCGCGCGTTCATGCCCGATGGAGTTCATGGCCAACGCGTAGTAGCCGACGACCACGGGCCCCCGGCGCAACACGTAGGTCGCCGCCGTCCCCGCGGCGGCGGCCACCCGCGCCGAACGCCGTAGCCACTGGTCGAGTTCGGCGACGCCGGAGTCGAACTGATCGAGCTGGTGGGTGTCGTCGAGCGCCTCGACGGCGCCGAGCGGCTCGACGATCACCTCGGGGGGATCGGGCTTCGTTTCCTCGCGTAGCGACGAAGCGTCGGCATCTCCTCCACAGGCCCGTCGAGCGCAGCGACGAATCGCTCGAAGGCGTCGGCGCTCACGTTGATGCGCTCGGCACGCTCGATGACCTCTTGGGCTCGTTCGGTGATACGCCTTGCCTGCTTCGGCGTCGAGCACGTCTTCGACGTCGATGTCGTGCTCCCAGCTGTGGCCGAAGTCGTACTCGTAGGTGAACCTGGTCCCCTTGCCAGCGACGCTGTCGAGCCGTGTGCGGCGCTCGTCTTTGGGGGCAGGGCCCCACCTCGCCGTCGTCGATGCCATAGGTAGCGCCAGCGATCTCGAACTGGTGGAGGTGGCAGCCCTGCCAGCCCATCGCCACCTGCACCACTCCGTGCAGCTCCGCCAACGCCATGGACGCGGGCACTTGGAGTCGTCGCCAGATGCCCGGCTCGACGCCTCGAAGGGCGACCTTGAGCTGGTGAACCTTGGTGGTGGACAAACCAGAAGCGGCCATGGCGCCGAAGGTAGCCGCAACCGAACGGGTGCAAGCGGACCGGCGCGCAGAGCAACGAGGGCTTGCCTCCGCACCCGTGGCGTGGACGACCACCATCTCCGCCAGAAGCGCCGGCCTGCCCGGATCGGCCGTCACGAGGGGCCGAGGCTGTAGCCCTGCGGCCCGAACCCGCTGCTACTCAGCTCAGTCGGCGGCGGGCAACCACACCGTCACGGTGGTTCCCTCACCGACGGCGGTACGGACGTCCACGCGTCCCTCATGCTGCAGCACGAGTCCGTAGACCTGGGCCAGTCCGAGCCCGACCCCCCGCCCCGGGGCCTTAGGGAGCACCGCACAATTAGTTGGAGGATAACCTCTCACTCCGTGGATGGCGGCGGCGTGATCGTGTAGTTCCACTCGCCATGCCAGTCGTGCCGTCGCAGCGGGATGGCGGCGAGTTCGTCGTCG
>JBOGHR010000433.1:0-4595 GCA_050744905.1 Acidimicrobiales bacterium | reverse complement strand
GAACAGGGTGGCCGGGCCGTAGGCCACCGTGTGGCCGTCGGGGTCACTGTCGGACACGCTCCCGCCGCCCGCCGGCAGCGTCACCGTGGGCGTGGGGCCGTTGTCCGGCTGGGGCGAGCCGAACAAGCTGATGTTGTAGGCGTGGACGCCGAAGGCGCTGCCGGTGACGGCGGTCACGCCGTCGTGGTCGGCGGCGGCCGGGACGACCCAGGTCGCCAGACCCAGGACGGACATGACGACGGCTACGCCGATCGATGTCGGGTTGGCACGATGTCGTGACTGGATCACGTATTCCCCCCAGTAGTTTCGGACGCCCCCAGGGATTCCCGCCGAGCGTGTCGCCAGAACCTAGGCCACCGCACCCTTGTCTGTCACTACTGGCCAGGTGCACATAGCGAGATCCATCCTCACCAAACCTCACCGAGACCGACAACTTTTCCTAGCCGGCCGGCAATCGTTCCGCCGCCCCACAACGAACAGGGCTAACGAAACGGGTGCGAGCGCCGCCGCTCGACGGTGGTCACTGCCCATGTGAGGTTGTCGGAGTGGTCGGGATCTGGTGTCGCCGACCACACCGCGGCGAAGACCAGCACGGGGGCAGGGCGGCCCGGCGCCCTGAGGAGGATGTCGACCGACGCCGTAGCCCCGGGAGCCACGGTACCGAGGTCGCACACGACGCCCTTGATCCTCCCCCGCAGGCCGACGCAGTCCGCCCCGGTTGCCGACAGGTACTTGGCGCCCCTCGGCTTGGTCACGAACACCATGGCCCCAGCGTGGCCCGGTCCCTCGTTCTCCACCGTGACGGTGTAGGTCAGCAGGCTGCCGGCTCGAGCCGGGTCGGGGGCGCCGACGATCGTGACCGACAGGTCGGCCTCGTCCTCGCCCGGGGGCGGCGGGGGCGGCGGGGGCGCCGGGGCGGCGCCCACGGTGACGGTCACCGTGGCCGTGTCCATGGCGTTGTCGGGGTCGTGGGCCATGTAGGTGAAGGTGTCGTCGCCCGAGAAGCCGGCGTCGGGGGTGTAGGTGAACGACCCGTCGGCGTTGAGGGTGAGGGTGCCGCTGGCCGGGCCGGTGGGCATGCCGGCGGTCAGGGGGTCGCCGTCGGGGTCGGTGTCGTTGGCCAGCACCCCGGGGGCGGGCACGCTCAGGGCCGTCTCGAAGTCGGTGCTGTAGGCGTCGTCGTTGGCCACCGGCGGGTGGTTGGCGTCGGTCACGGTCACGCCGCACACCGACTGGCCGATGACGAGGTCGCCCCGCGCCGTGGGGCCCAGCAAGTACAGGTGGGCGGCGTTCACGGTGAGGGTGCCGTCGGTGCCGGTGGTCTGCTCGTTGAACACGATGCGGAAGTCGTCGTTGGCGCCGGGGACGACCCCCTCCACCGTGTGGTTGGGCGCCGGGTTGGTCGGCACGGTGGTGGTGCCGGTGGTGGACGTCACCGTGCCGCCCACGATGGTGGTGGACCCGGTGGCGCCGGAGGCGTCCGCCGCGCAGGTGCTGGTGAGGTCCTCCCAGCGGAAGGGGTCGACGCCCTCGGCGTCGCCGACGACGTTGGCCGACGAGGTGACCGACCCGTCGGCGCCGAGCGTGCCGGTGCTCGACACCGTGAGGGCACCCGACACGAACAGGGTGGCCGGGCCGTAGGCCACCGTGTGGCCGTCGGGGTCACTGTCGGACACGCTCCCGCCGCCCGCCGGCAGCGTCACCGTGGGCGTGGGGCCGTTGTCCGGCTGCGGCGAGCCGAACAAGCTGATGTTGTAGGCGTGGACGCCGAAGGCGCTGCCGGTGACGGCGGTCACGCCGTCGTGGTCGGCGGCGGCCGGGACGACCCAGGTCGTGGCGAGGGCCACCGCTCCCAGGAGGGCGAGGATCGACCGGTGAAGGGTGGGACGAGGGGCTGACGTGGGCATCGACGGGTTCCTCCCAGCTGGTGGACTCCTGAGTGACCGCCATGCGGGTCCGACGAGACCCTAGAACGCCGAATAGGGCCGTGTCACCATCAGCACGGCGAAAATCGAGCGCGTCACGATCCCCCACCTCCCCTGGCGCAGCCGGCGGCCCGCTGCTCAGCGGACCGCCGGCTCCGCTCCCCGGGGGGCGAAGGCGGGCGAGGCGTCCACCAGGAGCCGGGCGGTGGCGCTCTGCGGGTACGACGACACGAGCGACGACGGCCCCTCCTCGACCACCCGGCCCCCGTCGAGGACGACCATGCGGTCGGTCGTCTTGCGCACCACGGCGATGTCGTGGGACACCAGGACGAGCCCCAGGCCCATCTCGACCTGGAGCTCGCGCAGCACCACCAGCAGGCGGGCCTGCTCGGAGGCGTCCAGCATGGCGGTGGGCTCGTCGGCCACCAGCAGCTTGGGCCCAGCCACCACCGCCCGGGCCAGGGCGATGCGCTGGAGCTGGCCGCCGGAGAGCTCGTGGGTGCGGGCCCGCAGGAACGACCCCGAGCTGGGCAGCCCCACGCTCTCCAGGGCGCGGGCGACGGTCGCCGCCCGCGACCGCTCGTCGCCCTCCCTGGCCACGTCCAGCGGCTCGCGCACCAGCGCCTCCACGTCCAGGCGGGGCGACAGGGCGTCGGCCGGGTCCTGCATGACCAGCTGGATGCGCCGGCGGCGCCGGCGGTCGTCGCCCCGCCACGAGGTGGGCAGGGGCTCGCCCTCCAGCACGACGGCGCCGGCGTCGGGCGCCAGGTGGCCGGAGACGATGCGGGCCAGGGTGGACTTCCCGCTGCCCGACGGCCCCACCACGCCCACCGACTCGCCTTCGCGCAGGGTGAGCGACACGTCGGACAGGGCCGGCACCGCGTCGCGACCCCGGCCGTAGGTCTTGGTCACCCCCGTCGCCGCCAGGAGGACCTTGAGACCCCCGAAGTGGCACAGCACCCGCCGGTCCCGGGAGTCGACGAGCGCCGGCCGCTCGGCCGAGCAGACCGGCTCGGCCTGGGTGCAGCGGGGGTTGAAGGGGCAGCCGGGCGGGACGGCCCGGGGGTCGGGCGCCCGCCCGCGTATGGGCCGCAGGTCCTTGGTCGTGGACATGACCGGGTAGGCGTTGACGAGGGCCCAGCTGTAGGGGTGGGCGGGGTCGCCGACGACCCGGGAGGTGTCGCCGTCCTCCATGGCCTCCCCGGCGTAGAGCACGATGGTCCGCGACGCCAGGGTGGTGGCGTCGGGGAGGTCATGGGAGATCACGATCAGGGCGAAGCTCCGCTCGCCGGCCAGGCGGGCGATGCGCCCCACCAGGTCGCCCCGGGTTCCGGGGTCGAGGCCGGCGGTGGGCTCGTCGAGCACGACCAGGGCCGGGTCGAGGGCCAGCGCCATGGCGACGGCGGCGCGGCGGCGCTGGCCGCCCGAGACCTGGTGGGGGTAGTGGTCCAGCAGCGCGGGGTCCAGCAGCACGTCCTCGGCCAGCTCGGCCGAGCGCTTCCGGGCCTCGGCGGCGCCCATGCCCAGCCGGTCACGCATGGGCTCGGCCACCTGGGTGCCGAGGGTGGCCACCGGGTTGAACGGCGAGCCCTGGAGGGCGAGGGCCACCGTGGCCCAGCGCACCGAGCGCAGCTGGTCCTCCGAGGCGCCGAGCAGCTCGACGCCTTCCACCCGCACGCTGCCCCGGGCCTCGGGCGGCTGCACCAGCCCGGCCAGGCACAGGGCGACGGTGGACTTGCCCGACCCGCTCTCGCCCACGATGGCCAGCGACTCCCCCCGCTCGAGGGTGAAGGTCACCCCCCGGACGGCGTCGACCTCGCCGCCGAAGCGCACGGCCAGGTCCCGCACCTCCAGCAGCGGGGCGGAGCCGGCCGGCGGCGCGGCCTTGCCGTTGGTCGTCATCGGCGCCGCGCCGGGACGGGACCGATCCCGTGGAGCCGGATGTCCATGGATTCCCCCTCGTGCTGGCCGGGCGCTCGGACGGGTTCGCCTCCGAGTGCGCCGGTAGATCGTCGCACATAGGTGTGGCGAGGTAAGGTTCGGCCGATCGCGACGCGAGGGGGGAGTGGTGCCGTGCCGGGCGGCGCGTGGCCGGAGGAGGCGACGGTGGACCTGTGGGTGGCGCCCCTCGATCTGCCCGCCGCCGACCTCGATCGCCTGGCCGCCGCCCTCGGCGCAGGGGAACGCCGGCGGGCGGCGCGGTACCGGTCGCCGGCCGACGCCCGCCGCTTCACCGCCGCCCGGGGTTGGCTGCGCCTCGTGCTGGGAGCGGTGCTGGGCGTCGAGCCGGCGGCCGTGCCGGTGAGCGAGGGCGCCGGCAAGCCCCACCTCCCGGCCGGCGGGCCGCCCCGGTTCAACGTCTCCCACTCCGGCGAGCTGGTCGTGGCGGCGGTCGCGCCCTTCGAGGTCGGCGTGGACGTCGAGCACGCCCGCGCCGGGCGGCGGTGGGCCGACGTGGTGGCCCTGGCCTGCGCGCCCGAGGAGGTGGAGGCCCTGGCGGCCCGCCCCGGCGACGAGCGGGAGGACGGCCTCCTCGCCCTGTGGACGGCCAAGGAGGCCTACCTCAAGGCCACCGGCGAGGGGCTGGCGGTGGACCCCCGGCGGGTGGTGGTCGGGCGCCCGGCCCCCGGGCGGGCGGCGGCGGTGACCGTCGACGGCGCGCCCACCGGG
>JBOGHR010000432.1:0-1504 GCA_050744905.1 Acidimicrobiales bacterium | reverse complement strand
GGGCCCCCGCCGCCGGGGCCCTCGGACCGCTTCCCGCTCTGTCGTAAATAGGTCACCGTTTCGGTGACCTATTTACTCGGGGTCGGGGGTCACGGGCAGTAGCGGATGCAGTCCTCCAGCAGGTACTCGCTGGTGACGGTCTTGGACGCCGACAGGGACCGCTGCTCGGCGAGGTCGGTGACGGTGACCGACGCCGTCTGGCTGGTGCGCACCGGGCCCGCCGTCCTGGTGATCGACGGCGTCGTCTCCCCCGAGCTCCAGAGGTAGGAGAAGGGGCCGTCGCCCCGGGGGCGGGCGGTGAGGGTGTAGGTGGTTCCGGGCTCGACCGACGCCGGCCCCTCCACGTACAGGCTGGTGAAACCGCCCACGGCGGCGTAGGCGTCGACCCCGCCCGTGGTGCGGGACGCCAGGAGGCGGTTGCGCACCTGGTCCCGGGTCCAGGTGGGGTACCTCGACCACACCAGGGCGGCGATGCCGCTGACCACCGCGGTGGCCTCCGAGGACCCGCCCATGTTCACCAGGTGGCCCTGGTGGCGGCCGCTGGCCGGCACCTCGACCTTGGGGTCCCAGTCGCCGATGACGGCCTTGGCGTCGACCTCGGGGCCGTTGCAGGACTCGGGGTGGATGGCGCCCGAGGGCAGGGCGCCGGCGACGGCCACCACCTCGGCCATCTTGGCGGGGAAGATCACGCCGCAGCCGATCCACGACGGCTTGGTGCCGGCCGCGGCCACGAACAGCACGCCCCGGTTGTAGTGGTGGTAGCGGATGGTGTCGGCCACGTTGGAGTGCCAGTCGAAGGGGTGGCCGAAGGCCATGGTGACGATGCGGGAGCGCCAGGCGGCGGCCGAGATGGCCCGGGCCGCGTAGGCGCTGTCGCCCGAGTCGAGCACCACGTCGTTCTGGGCCTTGACGCTGACGATGCCGGCCTTCCACGCCACGCCCACCAGGTCCTTGCCGTTGCGCGGACCGGCCACCGTGCTGACCATGCGGGTGCCGTGGTTGCACTCGTCGTACAGGTAGGAGGAGGCGCTGGTGTTGAGGTGGGTGATGCTGCGCCCGGTGCTGGTGCCGGTGGCGAAGTCCTCGTTGAGCTCGCGCTGCTCCCGGTAGACGCCGGTGTCGACCACGCCCACCGTCACGCCCGCTCCCGCCGACCGCCGCCAGGCGTCGCGCACCTTGTGGTGGTCGAAGTTCCACGGAACCAGGTCGCCGGCGGCGTCCTTGGCCCCGGGGCCGGCGTAGGCCACGCCGCCCCGCCACTCGTCCTCGGCCTTCTCCACGCACCCCGGCGCCCCGGCGTGCAGCCCGGCGTCGAGCCGCCGGGGCTCGAGGTAGTCCACCTGCGGGAGCCGGCGCAGGGCGGCCACCGCGCCGGGGCCGGCCACCTCCACCGCCACGACCGGCAGGTCGCCGCCGGCGCCGGCGTCCACCACCTCCACCCCCGGGGTG
This sequence comes from Acidimicrobiales bacterium, assembly GCA_050744905.1. GTDB lineage: Bacteria > Actinomycetota > Acidimicrobiia > Acidimicrobiales > DATLFN01. The sequence continues at coordinate 55 of JBOGHR010000432.1, read as the reverse complement.
GCCCGCACCCGGCGCTCGGCCGCCGCCCGCTCGGCGGGGGAGACCAGCACCCGGC
>JBOGHR010000431.1:0-1535 GCA_050744905.1 Acidimicrobiales bacterium | reverse complement strand
GGCCAGCGCCGCCGGGTCGTCGGGCGCCGACAGGGCCGGGGCCGCCCCGGTGGTGGCCGCCAGCGGCGGCGACAGCAGCACCGGCGTGCGATGGGACAGGGCCAGGGCCAGGGCGCCGCTCGACGAGAACGGCCGGGGATAAGGGTAGAGGGCCACGTCGGCGGCCCCGAACCACGCGTCGACGTCCGCGTCGGGGACGTAGCCGGTGAAGCGGGCCGTGCCGTCCCAGCGGCGCCGCAGCCCGTCGGCGTACGCGTCCCGGCCCGAGAGCCTGGGGTGGTCCCCGCCCGCCACCACCAGCTCGACCCGGCCGCCGGCCAGCGAGGCGGCCTCCAGGGCGGTGTGCAACCCCTTGTAGGGCGCCAGGAAGCCGAAGCACAGCACGTTGAGGCGGTCCTCGGTCAGCCCCAGCCGGCGCCGGGCGTCGGCTCGGGCCGGCGTGGCCCGCTCCTCGATGCCGTGGGGGATGACCGCGGCGCCGGCCACCACGCCGGCGAAGGCGGGCTCGTGCACGATCACCCGGTGGGCGAGGCCGCTCAGGGTGCGCTGGAGGCTCCCCAGCGCGGTGCGGGCGACCGGGGCGGGGACCCGCACCCGGTGCAGGCGGGTGAAGTCGCCGTCGACCCCGCGAGGGTCCACCACCTGGTGCATGGTGGCGACCACCCGCCGGCGGCGGCGGAGGCCCATCAGGGCGGGGACGATGCCGGGGACGTGCCCGGCGCCGCCGAAGAGGAACACCTCGTGCTGGAGGTGCACCACCGGGGCGCCGGTGCGCAGGGCGGCACGCGCCGCGGTGGCCAGGGCGGTCGGGCCCCGGTGGAAGCAGCGCTCCACCGTGACCGGCCCGTCGAGGGTGCGGGCCGCCTCGCCCGCCTCCCGGGGGGCGACCACGGTCACCCGGGCCCCGTGGCCGGCCAGGCCGTGGGCCAGGTTGGCCGTGTAGCTGGCCACCCCGCTGAACCCGCCGTGGCGCACCCCGGCGGGCGGATAGGTGGAGATGAGGGCGACGTCAGGAGGCGGCATGGCTCATCTCCGTGCCCTCGACCGTCGCCGGCCGCGCCGTGGGAGCCCCCATCTCGGGGGAGCGGCGCTTGGCGCCGGCGCCGCGGCGCGGGGCGGCGCCATCGGTCTTGTGGTGGAGCCACAGGACCAGCGACCCCAACGCCATGCGCGACGCGTCGCGGCCGTTGCGGACCTTCGAGCCCTGCTGGTCGATCCAGATGGAGGGCACCTCGACGATGTGGTAGCCGAGCCGGTCGGCGGTGACGAGGAGGTCGACGTCGAAGAGGAAGTCCCTGGCCACCAGCAGCGGCAGGAGGCGGTGCATCACGTCGCCGCGGAGGACCTTGGCGCCGCACTGGGTGTCGCTGAACGGCAGGCGGAACAGGCGCCTGGTCAACACCGCGAAGGCAGCGCTGGACAGGCGGCGGCCCAGGGCGCGGGGGGACGGCGTGACCGCCGCCGGGTGACGGCGGCTGGCGATGGCGCCGTCGGCGTGGAGCGCCGCTTCGGCCAGGCGGAGCAGCTCCCGGGGG
>JBOGHR010000430.1:0-3703 GCA_050744905.1 Acidimicrobiales bacterium | reverse complement strand
GTCTCGGGCAGTCCGGAGCCGAGGTGGACGGGTGAGTCGGGCATGGCGGGATCGTAGGCTCGGCCCCGCCATGCCCGCCGCGTGCACGTTCTGCCGCATCGGGGACGGCGAGGTGGCGGCGCACGTGGTGCTGGACGAGCCCGCCACCATCGCCGTCCTCGACCACCGGCCCCTCTTCGCCGGCCACGTCCTGGTGATGCCCCGCCGGCACCGCCGGACCCTCCTCGACCTCCCGGCCGGCGAGGTCACCAGCCTGTTCACGGCCGTGCAGCGCCTGGCCGCCGCCGTGCCGGCGGCGATGGGCGCCCAGGGCACGTTCGTGGCGGCGAACAACGTCGTGAGCCAGAGCGTCCCCCACCTCCACGTCCACGTCGTGCCCCGCACGAGGGGCGACGGCCTGCGCGGCTTCTTCTGGCCCCGGCGGCGCTACGCCGGAGACGAAGAGATGGCCGACGTCGCCCGACGGATCCGCACGGCGCTGGCCCCGGGATGACACCATGAGGGGCGTGAACCTCTCCGGTCGACGCCGTACCCTGCTCCTCCTCGCCGTCGTCGCCGTGGTGGCCCTCGGGGTGGCGGCGGTGGCCTTTGGGCTGGGCGACATCGGCGACGACGACGACGACGTGGCGACCACCACCACCACGACGTCGCCCCTCACCACGACCACCACCATCCCACCGGGCGACGACACCACGACCACCACGGCGGCGGCCACCACCACCACCACGGCCGCGCCGACGACCACCACGACCCGCCGGGCGACCACCACGACGTCGGCGACGACCACCACCCTGGCGGCGTCGCCCTCGGCCTGCGGCACCGGCCAGGCGTCGGTGGCGTTCACGGCCAAGGACCTCGTCACCACCGCCATCGACTCGTCGTTCACCCCCCAGGCGACGGTGGACAACGGCGTGAGCCAACCCATCGAGGTCGAGGAGATAATCCTCGACGTGACCTACCCGGGCAACGAGGTGCGGACGGTGCGGTTCGACACCACCGGTACGGTGATCGCCCCCGGCACCAGCGCCAGCTTCACCGCCGAGAAGCTCACCACCGCCCGCCGCTACGAGTCGGCCCGCTTCACCCGGTTCACGTACTTCACCCAGGGCCAGCAGGCCAACTGCCGGGTCACCACCCCGTAGCCGCGCCTCAGCCGAGGCGCAGGAGGTGGTGGTCGCGGCGGCCGCGCCGCAGCACCACGTAGCGGTCGTGGAGGAGGTCGGCACCGGTCAGCCGGCGGTCCAGCCCGGTGGCCCGCCGGTTGTTGACGTAGGCCCCGCCCTGCTCGATCGCCTTGCGGGCGGCCGACCGCGACGGGCTCAGCCCGCAGTCGGCCAGCGCCTCCACCAGGAGCACCCCGTCGCCCTCCAGGGCCGAGCGGGCCAGCACGGTGGACGGCGCCTCGGCGAACACGGCGAGCAGGGTGGCCTCGTCGAGCTCGGCGACCTCCTCGCCGAACAGGGCCCGCCCCGCCCGCTCGGCGGCGCCGGCCTCCCCCGCCCCGTGCACCAGGATGACGACCTCGCGCGCCAGCGCCCGCTGGCCGGCCCGGCGCTCGGGGTGGTCGGCGGTGGCCCGGTCCAGCTCGTCGATCCGCTCGCAGGCCAGCAGGGTGAGAGCCCGCAGGTAGGCGCCCACCCGGTCGTCGGGCGTGTTCAGCAGGTACTGGAAGAGGCGGTAGGGGCTGGTGCGGTCGGCGTCGAGCCAGATGGTGCCGGTCTCCGTCTTGCCCAGCTTGCGCCCCTGCTCGTCGACCAGCAGCGGCGTGGTGAGCCCGTAGGCCTCGGCGCCCCGGACGCGGCGGATCAGCTCCACGCCGGACACGATGTTGCCCCACTGGTCGCTGCCGCCCAGCTGGAGGCGGCACCCGTGGAGGTCGAAGAGGCGGAGGTAGTCGTAGGCCTGGAGGAGCATGTAGCTGAACTCGGTGTAGGAGATCCCCTGCTCCCGGCCCTCCAGCCGGGCCTTGACCGACTCCCGGGCGATCATGGCGTTGACGGTGAAGTGCTTGCCCACGTCGCGCAGGAACTCCAGCAGGCCGACCTGCCACAGCCACTCGCCGTTGTCGACGAGCAGGGCCCCGGCGTCGAAGTCCAAGAAGCGCTCCAGCTGGGACCGGATGGCGGCCACGTTGGCCTCCAGGGCGTCGGCGCCCAGCAGGGCGCGCTCCTCCTCCTTTCCGCTGGGGTCGCCCACCATGCCGGTGCCGCCGCCGGCCAGGGCGATGGGGCGGTGGCCGGCCCGCTGGAGCCGCACCAGGTTGAGGACCCCGACCAGGTTCCCGAGCTGGAGGCTGGGCGCCGACGGGTCGAAGCCGGCGTAGGCGGTGACGGGCCCCCCGTCGAGCAGGGCGGGCACGCCCGGGTCGGTCATCTGGTGGACCAGGCCCCGGAACTGGAGGTCCTCGGACAGCGTCGGCATCGCCGGCAGCCTGCCACGCCGCCGCCGGCGGGACCGGGGGATCCGGCGGCCCGTACCATGCGCGGCGTGCCGGTCCTCGAGCGCACCGTGGCCGTGGCCGGACCGCTCGACCTGCTCCGCATGCTGGAGCTGCTGGAGCCCTTCCGCGGCCACCGGGGCCGCGTCGTGCGCCTGGTGGTGGCCGCCGGCGTCGGCGCCCCCCGCTTCGGCGCCCGGGCGCCCCTGCGCCCCATCGCCGACCTGTAGGGGACGGGCCGCGACCTCTCTACAGGTCGACCAGCACTACGTGGTGGGGCAGGCCGATCGATTCGAACCCGTCCCCCACCACCTGCCAGCCGTGGCGGACGTAGAACCCCAGGGCGCTGTCGCGGCCGTTGGCCCACAGCACCTCGAAGCCGTCCGACCGGGCCCGGTCGACCACGGCGGCGAGGATGAGGGCCCCGACGCCGCCACCCCGCCGGCTCGGGTCCACGGCCATGCCCCGCAGCCGGGTGGCCCGGGCGCCGGGCCGGTGGGGCGTGGGCTGGGGGAGGGTGGTGGCGACGGCGACCACCGCGCCGCCGTCGTCCACCACCGCCAGGTGCACCGTCCCCGGACGGTCGTCGTCGGGGTACTCCACGGCGGGATCGGGCAGGTGGTCGCGCAGGGCCCGCCGGCGCAGGTCGTGGGTCGCCGCCGCCTCCACCTGCCGCACGCGCACGGCCTACGTTGGCAGACGTGGCCGAGGTGGTCGTGGTGGGGGCGGGCGTGGGCGGCCTGGGGAGCGCCCTGGCGCTGTCACGGGCCGGCCACCGGGTGACCGTCGTCGAGAGGGACGCCGTCGCCCCGGCCCACTCGCCGGATGACGCCTTCGAGCACTGGCGACGGCGGGGCGCGCCCCAGACCCGCCACTCCCACGCCTTCCTGGCCCGGCTGCGCAACCTGTTGCGGGACCGTTTCCCCGACGTCCTGGCCGACCTGCTCGACGCCGGGGTCACCGAGATCGACTTCACCCGCCACCCGCCGCCCGCCCTCCGCCCGCTGGCGCGGGAGCCGGGCGACGAGGACCTGGTCGGCCTGGCCTGCCGGCGCACCACCTTCGAGTGGGTCCTGCGCCGCTCGGCGGTGGCCGCCGCGGGCGTCACCATCGTCCCCGGCGAGGTGTCCGAGCTGGTGGCCGGCGACGTGGCCGGCGGCGTCCCTCGAGTGGCCGGCGTCGCCCTGGCTGACGGCGCCGTGCTGCGGGCCGACGCCGTGGTGGACGCCGCCGGCCGCCGCTCCCGCCTCCCCCGCTGGCTGGCCC
>JBOGHR010000429.1:0-6681 GCA_050744905.1 Acidimicrobiales bacterium | reverse complement strand
GGCCGACGCCGTGGCCGACGACGACGCCAGCTCCCACTCGGCCAGGGCCACGGCGGCCAGGCCGGCGGGCAGCGGGAGCACCGAGCGCCGCAGCGCCGGGGCCAGGTCGTCCAGCTCGGCCAGCCTTGCCCGGCAGGCGTCGCAGCCGGCCAGGTGCTGATCGACCTTGGCGACGTCGCGGGGCGCCAGGCCGCCGGCCGCGTAGGCGCCGAGGCGGTCGACGGTGTCCCGGCACCTCAGGCGCACGTCGCCCTGGCCGAGATGGGCCTGGAGGTAGCGCTCGCGCAGGCCGGCCCGGGCGCGCACGGCGAGCTGGGCCACCCCGTTGGGGGAGACCCCGAGCAGCATGGCGGCGTCCCGGGCCGGGATGCGCTCGACCTCGGTGAGCCACAGCACCGAGCGCCACCGCTCGGGAAGGCTGCGGAAGGCACGGGCGACCATGGTGGCGTCCTCGTCGGCGAGCACCATGTCGGCGGGCCCGCCCGCCAGCGCCGGCCACTCCCGGTCGTCGACCACCTCGGTGGGCCGCTGGCGGCCGCCCCGGCGCAGGACGTCGATGGCCGCGTTGCGCACCGCGGCCAGCAGGTAGGGGAGGAAGTGGTCGGCGGCGTGGAGGCGATCGGGGAGGGCCTGGAAGACGCGGGTGAAGGCGTCGCTCACCGCGTCGGCGGCGTCGTCGGGGTTGGCGGTGACGGCGAGGGCCACCCGCCAGGCGGCGGCGGCGTGGCGGCGGTACAGCTCGCCGAACGCAGCCAGGTCGCCGGCGCCGGCGCGGGTGGCCAGCGAAGCATCCGTCGCCTGGTCCTCCGCCGTGTGGCTTCGCTTCCGCATCCGCTCTCTCTCCGACCCGGCAACGGCCCGGTCGCCACCCCTTTGATGGTCAGCGTACCGGGCCGCGGGCCGGAATTCGACCGCCGATCGAGGTTGCCGGTGCCCACCGGCGCGGCCCCCCAAACCTCGGGGCACGGCCGCCGCGGCGGCTTCGCCGGGAGCGTCGCGAGGGCCGGGATGGCCGAGCGGCGCCCGGGCGGTCGGCCCCCGACGGCCCGTGCCACAGTGGCCCATGGCCCCGTTCTGCCTCGATCTCGACGACGACCAGCTCCAGGTGCGGTCGTGGGTGCACCGGTTCGCCGCCGAGGTGGTCCGTCCCGTGGCCGCCGAGTGGGACGAGCGGGAGGAGACGCCGTGGCCGGTGATCGAGCATGCCGCCGAGGTCGGCCTGTACTCGCTGGAGTTCCTCACCGACGCCTTCGCCGACCCCACCGGGCTCACCGTGCCGATGGTGATGGAGGAGATGGCCTGGGGCGACGCCGGCATCGCCCTGGCCATCTTCGGCACCACCCTCGGGGTCTCCGGGCTCATGGCCAACGGGACGCCCGAGCAGGTCGACGAGTGGCTCCCGCGTTGCTTCCGCGACGAGCGCGGCGGCGTGGCGGTGGCCGCCTTCGCCGTGTCCGAGCCCGACGCCGGGTCCGACGTCGGCTCCCTGCGGACCCGGGCGGTGTACGACGAGGCGGGCGACGAGTGGGTCCTCGACGGGACGAAGACGTGGATCACCAACGGCGGCATCGCCGCCGTCCACGTGGTGGTCGCCTCGGTGGACCCCGCCCTGGGCTCGCGCGGCCAGGCCAGCTTCGTCGTGCCCCCCGGGACGCGGGGGCTGTCGCAGGGCCGGAAGTTCAAGAAGATGGGGATTCGCGCCTCGCACACGGCCGAGGTGGTCCTTGACGGGTGCCGTGTCCCGGGCCGGTGCCTGCTGGGCGGGAAGGACCACCTCGACGAGCGGCTGGCCCGGGCGCGGGACGGGCGCAGCAGCGGTCGCAGCCAGGCCGCCCTGCGGACGTTCGAGGCGTCGCGCCCGGCGGTGGGCGCCCAGGCCGTGGGCATCGCCCGGGCCGCCTACGAGCATGCGCTGGAGCACGCCAAGAACCGGCGCCAGTTCGGGCGGGCCATCGTCGAGAACCAGGCCATCGCCTTCAAGCTGGCGGACATGAGGACCATGGTCGACGCCGCCCGCCTCCTGGTCTGGCGGGCGGCGTGGATGAGCCGCCGGGGTGACGGCTTCCCGAGCGGCGAGGGCTCGATGTCGAAGCTGTTCGCCGGCGAGACCGCGGTGAAGGTGACCGACGAGGCCATCCAGATCCTCGGCGGCCACGGCTACGTGCGCGACGAGCCCGTCGAGCGCTGGCACCGGGACGCCAAGATCTACACGATCTTCGAGGGCACCTCCGAGATCCAGCGCCTCATCATCGCAAGAGCCATATCCGGCAAGCATATTTCGTGATCTGCAGGGCCGGCCCGAGGGTCGGACACGGCCGGTCATCCCTACTCATCCCTACTACTGGTAGTCTTTCCGACCGTGGCGACGGTGCGCCAGCGCAAGCCGGGAGTGTGGGAGATCCGGGTCTTCACCGGGCGGGACGAGCGAGGCCGGCCCACGCAGGCCAGCCGGACGGTGCGGGGCACGAAGCGGGAGGCCCAGCGAGTCGCCGCCTCGCTGGAGTCGAGGCCACCGTCGCAGGCCGCCGGCCGCACGGTCGAGGACGTCCTTCGCGCGTGGCAGGAGGTCAACGAGAGCGTGTGGTCGCCGTCGTCCCGCCGTGACTACGGCGGCCGGATCAGGGCAATCCTGACCGATCCGATCGCCACCGTGGGGCTGGGCCGGATCAGCGTGGCCGACGTCGAGCGCTGGCACGCTCGCATGCGCAGGGCGGGGGTGGGGGAGCAGGCGATCCGCAACCGACACTCGGCCCTGCGGGCGGCGCTGTCCCAGGCCGTCCGCTGGGGGTGGCTCGGCACCAACGTCGCCGCCGCGGCGCGCCTTCGCCAGCCGAGGAAGACGGCCCGCGACTCCATGACCGTGGAGGAGGTCCGGGCCGTCATCGCCGCGGCGGAAACCATCGATCCGGCCGCCGCGCTCGCGCTCCGGCTCGCCGCCGTCACCGGTTTGCGCCGGGCCGAGCTGGCCGGGCTGCGGTGGGACGACGTCGCCGGTGAACGCCTGACGGTGGACAGCAGCGTCGCCCGTCACGTGGGTGCGGACGGCTCCTCCACGCTCGTCGACGCGCCGACCAAGACCGCCAACCGCCGGGTCGTCCGCCTCGACGCCGACACGCTGGCCGCCTTCGAGGCCCTGCGCGCCGCTCATGGGGCGGTGTCGTCGTACGTGTTCTCGCTGGACGACCGGCCGCCGCCTCCGTCGCGGATCGGCTGGTGGTGGACGCGTGCTCGCACCATCGCCGGCATCGACCGCCGCTGGAGGCTCCACGACCTCCGACACTGGTCGGCCACCATGGCGATCGGCGCCGGCCACGACGTGCGCACCGTGGCGGGCCGCCTCGGACATGCCAACCCGGCGATGACCCTCCGGGTGTATGCCCACGCCGTGGAGGCGGCGGACGAGGCGGTGGCGAACATGCTCGGCGGATTGCTCGCGCCTGCCGACGACGGGTGAGGCCGCTCCCGCTCCGGAGCGAGGATCCGCCGGCCGACGAGGTGCTCGTCGTGCGGGCCGGCGTCCTCGACCGGGAGGATGCCCGGCGGGCGGCACGCCGGGCGCGTGGCGAGACCGGCATCCTCGCGCTGTCGGTCTTCGCCGCGCTCGGCCAGACGGTCGACGAGCTGTGCCGCGATCAGGACCTCGTCCGCTATCGCCAGGTCCGCACGTCGACCTTCGGCCGTCTGCGCCGGGCGGGATTCCCGGTCCTCCCCACGTTCGCAGTGCCGCACTACGACGTCGTCCTTGCCGACCTGGATGACGACACCATGGACCGTCTGGAGCGGTGCTTCGAGGCGCCGGGCCCGAACCCTGGGCGCCGGCCGGTATCCTCGTCGTGATGTCCACTCGCTTCGACTTGTGGGTCGACTACCACCGGCGCGACGCCGACGGGCTCACCCACGCCCACGTCGACGACGTCGAGTCGGAGGTCGAGCTTGTGCCCGGCGCGTGCGTCGTCGTCGGCAACGCCGAGGCCGATCCCGCCGTGGCCGAGGTGGTAGCGGTGGAGGACGACGGTGTCGTGCTCGTACGCGTGCTCGCCGGGCCGGTAGAGGAGCACCAGCACCGCGTGACGCATCTGCACCAGACCGGGTAGCGGCCCGCCGGGCATCCACGCTCGGCGCGAGTCTCCGGGAATGCCAGCTCGAGTTTCGCGACCGTTCCTCCACCTGTTCGAACACCGCCCCCAGTTGCCCGAGTACGGCTGGCCACTGCCACCGTCGTCGACCCGGGCGGGCTCAACCTCACATCCACCATCCACGAGGCGCCCGGCACCCGCCATGTGTCGTTCGACCGCGTGCGGTGATGCGGGACACGGCGGCGGAGGACGTTCCGCAGGTTGCCCAAAGGGAAACCTGCAAGGGTGTGTCCGGGGGAGGGGTGGGCGCAGGACGCCCGCGGCGCACGCGCGGGACGTCCTGCGGGACGTCCTGCGGGAAGTCCTTCAGGCGGCGGGACGGGTTCCGCAGGACCGGTTGAGCGGGCCGTGCCCACTCATCTCTGCCCGACCGACGACGCGCACCTTGCCGGCTGGGCGAACAGCAGGCAGGACATCTCCCGTCAGTCCCGCCCGTCATGCGGGACGTCCAGCGCCTGTCCCGCGGGACGTCCCGCGTCCGCCACTCCGGCCCCCCCTGGACGAGCCCCTCCGAGCGGACACACCCTTGCAGGTTCCCCTCCGGGGCACCTGCGGGACGTCCCGCGCCACAGCGCCCGCCGGCCGGCCAGCAGCGTCACCCGGCCGCCGCTGACGATTCCGGGGGACAGGGACGATGACCGCGGTGGCGCGCCACGACGCCCTGTGGGTCCAGGGCGGCTCGAGGGTGCGGCCGAAGGCTACGGAGCCCTGGCGCTGTTCTGACCGGGCCAGCGCTGTGTCGGGCAGCGCGTTCTCGGGCGGCTCGGCAGCGCCGCGCCTCGCGCTGGTCTGCGAGGCGCCGGGCTGGCGCGCCACCCCGGTACGGGGCGTTCTGCGCTACCACCATGACTGGTTACGGTCGACCGTGGCGAGCGTTACCGGGCGGCGCGCACACTGCCCTACGCCGGAAGTCGGGCGGCCCCCCGGCCCACGTCGCCGACGACCGACAGGACGGGGGCCACCGGTAAAGGGCGGTATGAGCGGTGGCCGGTCTCCGCCGGCCGAGTCGGGTGAGGCCTTCGGCTTGCCGAGGTCCACACCCGAGGCCCATGATGAGGCGCGGGCCACGGTACCCCGACACGCGTGACTACCGGCCGGATCACCTCATGGGTCGAAATGCGATCATTTGAAGCAGGCAATGACTAGCAGAAGAGTGCCGACAACGGTCGCGACAACCCCCAACCGCCTCAAGGCGGGTCCGAAACGTTCCACATCCTTGTTGTAGAGCGCCGCGAACTTACAGCTCTCGCTAGAGGCGTTGGTGGGCGGCGGGGGCGGTGGGCCCCTATCCAACCATGCGATCATGAGGCAGGTCGCTCCCAGGGCCACAAGCACGATTCCGGCGGTAAACACTCAGCAGGCACCGGGCACACCGCTGGCAGCACGTCCGTGCTGGCTATTCGGGAACTTCAAGAACGCTGCCTGGTCGAGAGCCCACCCGGTGACGTTGCTCGCCGTCCCTAAGAGAGCGTCTCCGGCACGAAATGCGAGCCTTGAAGAGCCAAGCATCACGGTGCCGCCCATGGCCTCGGCGATGCTGGCGGCGCAGTTCCTGTCTCGACTCCGCGAACAGTCAACACCGGCGACTCCCCAGCTTGCGGCCGTCGAGCCGATGGCCAGGGCCGTTCCGATGGTGGCGACTGAGACCCCTGCCACGGCCGCAGTGGGGACCGCGATCACGACGGCGCCAGCAAGGAGCGCGGTGCCACCCAACGCGGCGGCGCCGACCTTCAGACTGTTCGACGCGTCGCTACCTCGACAGGAGCCATTGGGGTTCTTACCGAGCGGACAGCCGTCGCCGACCTTGACCGGGCCGATCTGGAAGCCGATGAGGCCGGTCGGGTCGACGGTATTGAGCGGATCGTTGTTCGCGTAGGCGTAAGGCTGACCGGTCAGGCCGACGAGCGGGTCGCGATTGAGGAATCGTCCGGTCGACGGGTCGTAGTAGCGGGCCCGCAGGTAGACGAACCCTGTCTCGGTGTCCTGTCGCTCGCCGGCGAAGCCAAGCGGGGTAGAGACTGGATCAATGGTCCCAGTTTGCCGCCCGTAGGCGTCGTAGCTGGCCGTGGCAGTCACGTGGCCGCTCGCGTCGGTGACCGCCCGGACGCTGTTGAGCCGATCGGTGTGGAGGTAGTTCGACACGAGCGGCGCCGGGCTCTGGGCGACCGGCATGCCACCAGGCCCGTACCAGAGACCAGTCAAACCTGCGCTCAGCAGCAGTGGAACCGAGGTGCTGTGGTCCCACGTATCGCCGAGGTGGACCTCCTCGCCGTCGACCGCGACCCCTTTGCCCGTACGCAGGCCGTCGCCGTTGTACTCGTACGACACCTCGACGGGGATGCCGGTGAGAGGATTGGTGGCGTCGAGGACGGGCCCGGCGCTGCGCACCAGGCGATTAGCCTGGTCGAAGGCGTAGGTACCTACGTTCCGCACGTCGGTTGACCGCTTCAGCGTGATTTTCGGGGTGACTGGGGAGCCGTGCTGTAGGCGCTCCTGGGGACCTTGAGAAGGCTGAGGAGCTGCTTCTGGAGAGGGTCGAGGGCGG
>JBOGHR010000428.1:0-2484 GCA_050744905.1 Acidimicrobiales bacterium | reverse complement strand
GGACCGGCCCGACGCCCCGGGCGGCACGGCGCGGGGACCGGGCGGCGCCCTCCTGCGCTACGCCACCACGCCGGCGGTGGGCGGCGTGCTGGCCGTCGCCGTGTGCCTGCCCGAAGGGAGCCGCCGTGGCGCTGTCTGACGACGAGCTGTTCGTCCTCAGCTTCTACCGGTCGTCGGAGATCAACGGGTCGCTGTTCTTCGGCCGCCTGGCCCGGGCGCTCAAGCCCGGCCCCATCCAGCACGACCTGTCCCGGCACTTCGCCGACGAGGCGCAGCACGCCTGGTACTGGACGGCGTGCATCGACCGGTTGGGCGCCCGGCCCCTCAAGCTGCCCGACGCCTACCAGGACCGCTACCTGGAGGCGGCCGGCCTGCCCATGAACATGATGGAGGTCCTGGCCATCACGCTGGTCTTCGAGCGGCGGGTGATCAACCAGTACGCCAAGCACCTGGCCGCCCCCGCCCTGCACCCGGAGGTCGCCGGCACCATCGGGCGCATCATGGAGGACGAGCGCTGGCACGTGCAGTGGGTGCGCGACGCCCTCGCCGTCCTGGAGGACCGCTTCGGCAGGGAGCACGTCGAGGCGACGCTGCGCCGCTACCGTGCCGCCGACCGGGAGGTCTACGCCGAGGCCCTGAAGGAGTACGAGCAGCGCTTCGCGTTCCTGTCCGCCCCCCGGAGGGAGCCCTGATGACGGCGTCGGTCGACGACATCCGCGCCAAGATGGCCGAGGTCCTGGAGATCCCCGAGTCGCGGGTGCAGCCCGACGCCGTGCTCACCGACCTGGTGTCCGACAGCTTCCTGCTGGTCGAGATGGCCATCGAGCTCCAGGAGCACTTCGAGGTCATGTTCGGCCAGGACGACATGCGCGACCTGCGCACCGTCGGAGACCTCGCCGACCTGGTGCGCTCCCGGATGGCGGCCTAGATCTTCGACCTCATTCGTTCGCTTCGCTCACTCCGTTAGGTCGAGTCGGATCGTGCTCCGGCGGGCGAGCGGAGCCCGCGCCGCCTCCGCCCTGTCCAGTCTCGGTTCTCGCAGCCGCAGAGGGCGCCTGCGGCGGCGACCGGGGCCCGGCCCCCGACGAGGGGACCGGGCCTCCGCCTGATCGCCGGACCGGCTCGGGCCGGGGCGGCGCGTCAGCCGAGGGCGACGATGCCCTTGGCGTCGCCCACGGCCCGCACGCCGGCCTCGACGCCGGCGCCGGCCTCGGCCGGGAGGCAGACGTCGGCGCCCGTGCAGACGGGGATCTCCTCGGAGTGGGCGAGCGACCTCACGAGATGGCCGCCGTTGAGGGCGACATCGCCGCCCTCCCACCGGTAGACCGCCTCGTCGCCCACCATGACGGCGACCCCGGCCCTGGCGCTGGCGGTGGTCCCGGTCCGGGCGTTGGCCCCGGCGGCGACCGCAACGTCGGCGCTGAAGTCCAGGCAGTACTGCCCCTGGTCGTTCTCGTAGCCGTCCACCTGCACGGCGTCGTGGGCATCGGTGCTGGTGATCACGACGGTGCTGCCTGCCTTCACCGCGGCGTGCACGTCGACCACCACCTTCACCGCCGCGCCCGCCTCGATGGGCGGGGTGGCGACGACCCGGCCGTCGTGGTGCACGGGGCCCACCGTCGTGGGGCGCACGGCCACCGACGCCGACGACACCTTGACCGGGACGACGGCGCCGCCCGCCACGCGCAGGTGGGCGTCGGCCTTCACCGCCACGTCGGCGGCGTTCGCGCCGCCGGCGCCGAGCGCCAGGGCGGCGAGGGCCATGGAGCCGGCTGCCACGGCGCCGATCGAGCTCACTCGGGACCTGCTTCGCATGTCGCTTCCTCTCCTCGACTGTTCCGGTGTGGCGCCCGCCGGCGCCCAGGGGCCCGGCGCGCGAGCGGTCGAGGCCTCGCCCCCTCCGCTCCCCCGTGGCTGACGCCCCGGTCGGAGCGGTTCGTCGGGATGCCCGCCGATTCGGGATGTCCGCCGATTCCGCCACCCACCTGTTCGCCGTGCGCCCCCCCCTGATTCCTGCTCGCGCGGCGCACGTGCGACGACTTGTGACGAGGCGACCATGGCCCCACACCCCACCGAAGGCGCCCGTCCGTTCGATCCCCGCCCCGGGGGTGGGCCCCGTCCCGTCAGGTTTCGCCCCGGCCCGGTGGGCGGTACGACGAGGGAGACGAGACGGAGCCGACCTTGAGCGACCACGACCGAGATCCCGCCGAGGCCGACGGCTACGTGGCCGAGCGGGTGCGGGCCGCGCTGGCCGCCGACCCCCGGGTGGGCGAGCTGGGGATCTCGGTCCGCATCGCCGGCTCCCGGGCGTTCCTGGCCGGCGACGTCGCCACGCCGGAGCGGCGCGACGCCGTTCACGCCGTCGCCGCCCGGGTGCTGGCCGGCTACGAGCTCCACGACGACGTGACGGTGGCGCCGACGCCCGGGGCGCCGGACCAGGTGGCCGGCACCGTGCGGGTCGCGGCCGTGGGCGACGTCCACGTC
>JBOGHR010000427.1:0-2678 GCA_050744905.1 Acidimicrobiales bacterium | reverse complement strand
AGGCGCTCGGCCCACGCCGGAGGGGCCATCACCACGGTGCGCCCGTCAGCGCCCACCACCGGCAGCCCGGCGAAGTCCGACGGCTCCCGCACCGAGCCGACCACGATTTCGATGGGCTCGCCCCGGCTGGCGGCTAGGGCGGCCACCGCCGAGGACTTGCCGATGCCGGGACCTCCCCACAGCAGGGCCGGGACTCCGGCGTCGAGGCAGATGCGGACCGCTCGTTGGGTCGTCTTGTTCATGAGGTCAGTATATCAGGGGGCTAGGACAGTGAACAGTGCCCAGAGGGGGAAATAGTTGGAAAGGATCGGCTGCGAGGGGTGCCTATTGTCTCAGGCCCCTTATATACTGACCATCATGACGACGAGCGACCTGGGTTGGGCCGAGACACTGCTGGCGGGCACGGGGGTGAGCCCGGCGCGGGCCGCCCACCTGGCGGCGGGGGGCGCGCCGGGCGACCCCACCCAGGCGGCCGTGGCCCCCGCTCTGGTGGCGGGCTGGGCCGCCGCTGCGGGGGTCGACCCGACCACGGTGATCGCCGACGAGGGCAGCGTGGAGCTGTTCGACCTGGGGGTGCGCCTGCGGGCCGCGGTTACCGGGACCCTCCAGCGTCGCCTGGCCCACCGGGTGGCGGTGGGGGACTGGCCGCTGGTGGCGGTGTCGCTGGCCGACGACGGCGGCGAGGTCGCGTTCACCGTCGAGCGCCCCGGCCAGGCTCCCGTCAGCGGCTCCGTCGAGGCGGCCCTAGGCGCGCTCGGGGTGACCTTGCCCGCCGGCAACGGCCCGGCCGCGGTGGGGGAGTGCCTGGTCGTGGCCAGCCGCGCCCACCTGCACCGGCTGGTGGCCGCGGCCGAAGCGGTGGCCGAGGGCGGCCCCCACGAGGTCGCCGCCGCTCGGGTGTCGTGGTGGGGCCAGCGGGCCGAGCACCCCGGCAGCGCCGCGGTGGTCGTGGTCCCCGACGCCTGCCGCCAGCGCTGGGTGACCGGAGGCGACCCGGCGGCCGAGGCTGCGGTAGGCACCTGGGCGGGCTGGCTGGGCGTGGGGGGCGGCCCCCGGCCCACCACCGCCTTGCTGGGGGCGGCTGCGGCCCTGCGGGCGGGCAGGCTGCTCCCGGCCCTCGACGACGCGGTGCGGGGCAGCGGCAAGGTCGAGCCGGGTCGGGAGAGCGACGACGCCGGGGCCTGGGGGGCCTTCGTGGCCGCCCGCAAGGGCAACCGCCGCTGGCGGGGCGGCGACTCGGCGCTGAGCGCGGCCATCGGCCTGCGCAGCCGCTCCGATGCGGCGGACTTCTGGGAGCGGGCGCTGCTGGAGGACCCACTGTGGGCACTGCGGGGCCGCTTCTCGGGGCGGGTGGTGGCGGCCACCGTCGAGTCGATGGCCGGGGCGTCCGCGCTGCGCCTGGTCACCACCCAGACCGCCTGCCGGTTCCGCTCCGGCTCCAAGGTGGTGCTGCGGGCCGCCGACGCCTCCCTCAAAGCCGAGCTGGCTTCCATCGCCATGAGCGGCGACGGGCGGCTGGTGATTGACGTGGAGACGGCACGCACGGCCCGCCTGCATCTGTCGGTGGGCCAGCGGGTGGAGATGGTGGGCGAGCCGGTGTCCATGGGCCGCATGGTCAGCGCCCGGGTCAACGTGGCCGAGCGCTTCAGCTTCCCGGCCTGGGCACGTGACCGCACCCCCGCCCCCCGCATCCGCCGGGAGATTCCCCTCGACGTGATGGTGGCCGCCTCCGAGGACTGAGCCGGCGGCCCAGAACACATACCCCGGGCATCACCGTCTGGCGTTGCCCGCGCCCGAAGTGAGCTGGGCCCGGTTGGGAAAGTCAGTAGGTCGCGACTGCGATTGCGGGACCGATGTAGTAGCGCGCCGGGTACCACGGCTCACCGGCGTGTTTGTGGTCAAGGCCTGTCTGCATCAGCCAGACGTGCAGCATTTCGTGGACCAGGACGTCGTCCACCATCCGGGCGCCCTCCGCGAACACCTTTGGCGCTACCGAAATGCGGGCGCCCGACGGCCAGGAGCGAGTGAGCCCGATGCAGTGGCCGTAGGCGGTGAGGCCGATGACCATTGGGAGCTCGGGCGGGAGTTCCGGGAACAGCCGGCTTTGCAGTCGTTCGTACGCTGCATACAGGTAGGCGCCAGCTGGCCCCCAGAGCGCGGCGCCGGCGTGGGCCAGAGACCCCGTGGTCATCACCCCACCACTGTAGTCAGTCCAACACCGTGGACTACGACACAGGATCCCTCACGCGTCCCGACACTTGCAAGGACAAACACGCGCCTCTTCCCGCCTTGACTGTCCTAGTACCCTGGTATACTGACCGCATGATCTCCGTGATCCAGCGTCGACCGCAGCCCGCCTCTGCTCCCGAGCCGATCGCCCCCGGCCCCGCCCCCCGGCGGCTGCCCAGGCTGGTGGCGGGATCGCCCACGGCCAAGGCCCTTGCCGCTCTGTGGAGCGGCGACCCCGCGGTGGTGGTCGAGTCGCCCCCGGGCGCGGGCAAGACGACACTGGTCACCACGGTGGGCTCCCACCTGGCCGGACGGGCCAAGTTGCGCGTGGCCGTGGCCGCCCAGACCAACGCCCAGGCGCTGGACCTCGCCAACCGCCTCTCGGCGGCCACCAGCGCCTGCCCGGTCACCGTGCTGGGCCGCAGCGCCGGCAAGCGACCGCGGGGCCT
>JBOGHR010000426.1:0-23089 GCA_050744905.1 Acidimicrobiales bacterium | reverse complement strand
CCGTTCGCCACGTGAGTGCCTTTGAGACCGGGCTCGACTCGATGAATTGGAGTATATCGCACTAGCCGACCCGAGACGTGGCAATCTGGCCTCTTAGCAGCACGAATTTCCGGAACAGCCTCTGAGGGAAAGCGACCGCCAGTGCACCGAGACAGACTGGCCTTCGTGCGGCGGCCCGCCCGGGTCACGTGGCGAGTTGGTCTGCGCCCGGGGCCACCGGGCCAATGGCGGGGTTGTGCCCCGTGCGCCCCAGGAGCCCATCCCAGAGGCCTCTCATCGTCGCCACTCGCTCGGCGTTGGACCGGGCCAGCTGCATCCGCCGCAGCGAGTACAGCAGGTGGTTGGCGGTCCAGAGACGGTCGCCATGGCGGCGCGCCAGCAGGAAGAAGTTCCGGGCGACGTAGTAGGCGCGCCACGGCTCCTCGGCGTCGAGTGACCGCCGGCCCCCGAGTGCGTGCTCGCGGCCGGCGGACGTCATCTGCGGCTCGGTGCGGGCGGCGCTGGTCCGGTCGACCAGCAGTCGAAAGCCCGCGTTCTTCAACCGGAACCAGAAGTCGAAGTCCTCGTAGCCGAAGAACCACGACTCGTCCGGCAGGACCCCTGCCTCGACCACGGCGGCCGACACCAGGCTGGCGCCCCACGAGGCGGCGTCGACGTCGTCGAAGCCCGTCGTGCTCGACACTCGATGGATGGTCGTTCCGCCCGTGCGTCGATCGAGGTCTCGGCCGTAGGCGACCACCGCACCCACCGGCGGAGCGCCGCTGCCCTGCTCGAACGCCTTGACATCGGCGATCAGTCGCCTCACCCTCGGAGCGGGCACCGAGAACAGGCCGACGTCGTCCTCACAGAGGTAGATCCAGTCCACCCCGGGGATGGCGGCCGCGGTGGCGAGGCCATGGCGGAACCCGCCGGCCGGGCCCACGTTGCGGGGCAACCGCTCAACACGGAGCGACCCTTCCAGCGCGGGGTCGTCCAGGCCCCCTTCACCGTTGACCACGAGGATCACTTGCTGGGGCGCGAAGCCCTCCACGTCGACGAGGTTCCTCACGAGCTCCGTGGCCAGCAGGCGGCGCTGGTGTGTGAGGACGACAGCGACGACCGCATCGCTGAGCGGACCGTCGGAGCTCACCGTGCGATGAACGAGAAGTTGGGCCAGAGGCCGACGTCGATCTCCGGGTGGGTGAGAACCAGCTTCTCCACGTCTCGGCGGTACAGCGCGACGAGCTCATCCCTGGTGGCCGCCGGCAGACTCACCTTGCGCACCACGGTCTCGTTGACCGGCGAGTCGTATGAACGCAGGCTCACCATGGGCGGCAGGCCGAGGAAGGCGAGGGTCCTTCTCAGCTCCCCCGGCGGGTCGCGGCGGCACTTCTCGTACTGCTGAACGAGGATCCGGCTCGGGTCGAAGTACGAGCCCAACCCCTCGAGCTGCTCGGCGTAGCGCCCGCGAAGGTAGGCCTCCGTGGCGGCGCGCGCATCAGGGACGGCTTGGCGGGCGGCCACGTGGGTGAGGCCGGAGACGATGCGCTCCACCGGGTCTCGCAGGAGCACCAGGACCTTGGTGTCCGGGGCGGCGTGCTTGAGGAGCCGCGGGATCCAGAAGTGGAGCATGTAGTCGGGAGTCCACTCACCTGCCTGGAATCCCGGCGGCCGAGGGAACCAGCGGTGGTACTCGGCGGCATCGTCCGCGTCGAACGCCCGGTCGAAGAAGCGCATGAAGAAGTGGCGCTCCTTGTGCACGCCGGGATGGTTGTGCACCAGCGGGTGTTCGACCAGCAGCTGGTACCACCACGTGGTACCGGCCTTCTGAGCGCCCACGCCCACGAAGTCGGGAGGCCCGACGACCATGTCGCGTGGGCATCTCGGGGGTCGTAGCCGTGCCCCGGGCTCCCAGGGGTCGACAAGCCCGATGGGACCTCTCAGCCGCGGCGGAGCGCGTCGCACGAGGCGGCTGGCCACAGAGCGCGCCCCGCGCACCCCCGTCGTCATTCGCCGGGTCGTCAACGACCCCATCGCCCCGGCCGGACTGGCCGGCGCTCTACGCTCATCCCACAGATGTTGGCACTGTTCGGTCCTCCCGCCCGACGGGCGGGGAGCCTTCACAGGTACAGCGTCCGGTGCTGGATGGAGCCGATCACCCTGCCGACCGCGCCAGATGCCGCGATCATCCAGGTCGCCCGCCCGCGGGGGCCGGAGACGACCCGCCATGCGTTGACGGCCAGCCACCCGTACAGGCGCGCCTGGGTCGGTAGGGGACGGCGGGGCATGCCGCTCCTCCGGAGGCGCTTGTAGAGGAGTACGTCGTGGCGGCCGTAGTCGAGGTGCTGGAGCACCTTGTCGCGGCTGCTCGGCCGGGGACGCTTGTGGACCACCGCCAGGGGCTGGTAGTGGAGCGGGTAGCCGGCTAGCTGGAGGCGCCACGACAGGTCGACGTCTTCGCCGGCCCTTAGCTCCTCGGCGAAGCCCCCGACGTCCAGGAACGCCTTCCGGGACACCGCCATGTTGGCGCCGAGTGCGAACCGGAGCCAGCCGTAGCTCCCCACCCTCGGAGCCCAGAGGGCTGCGCGAGCGGCCGCCGGCGCCGGCGGAGCGAGGGAACCGAAGTCGATGGCGCCGGCCACGAAGTCGTGCTCGGAGCCCGCCGCGGCCAAGGCCCCCAACCACCCTGGGGAGACGATGTCGTCGGCGTCGCAGAACGCCAGGGTCCCGCCTGCGGACGCCTCGGCTCCGATGTTTCGTGCCGCGGCGGGGCCCCTCGTCCTCGACGCGTCGACGACTCGGAGGTGCGGAAGGGCGCCGGCGAACGCCTCCGCCACCGCGACGGTGTCATCCGTCGACCCGTTGTCGGCCACGACGAGCTCCCACTCGGGGGCGAACTGCTGTTGGCTGAGCGCCCGCAGTTGTTCGCCAAGGGTCGATCCACCGTTCAGCACGGGGATGACGACGCTGATCACGGCACGGAATGTACCGGTCGACGACCCTATGGCGTACACGTCGTCCCAGGTGATCGGCGGCACGCATCGGGTCGCAGTTACCTCTGGGCCTTGCCGGCGGGCCAAGATGTCGTGTATGGTTCGGACAACAACCGACAGGTACAGGAGAGGCCGCGGTCGCGGCGGACAACGGGGGGCGACGGTGCACGACCACGGGATGACCCCCTCGAGGCGGGCGGGAGGCCCTCGTACCGGCGTGCGCCGTCGTACCGCAGTCGCCCTCGGCCTCCTCGCTGGCCTGACCATCTCGTTCCTGCCCTCGCCCGGGGACGCAGCGCCGGGCGCCTGGAGCCCGACGGGCAAGCTGGCCACGGCTCGCCGAAGCCATGCAGCGGTGCGCCTGCCGGGAGGCAAGGTCCTCGTCATCGGCGGCCAGTCCTCCGTGGGCGCCCTGGCTTCCACCGAGGTGTATCGACCGAAGGTCCGCAACTGGGCTCCGGCCGGATCGCTCATCACCGCGCGCTACCGCCACACGGCGACATTGCTCTCCGACGGGCGAGTGCTGGTGGTTGGCGGGCGCAGCAACAGCGGCCCACTGTCATCCGCCGAGGTGTACGACCCTGCCGATCGGACCTTCTCCGCTGCCGGGACGCTGACGACCGGTCCCCGCTACTGGCACACGGCCACGCTGCTCGAGGACGGCCGCGTTCTGGTGGCCGGCGGGCTGACCGGCAGGGAGGTCGCCTTCGGGAACTCGGGGATCCGGGGTGAGCTGGTCAGCCTTCAGACGGCCGAGGTCTGGAGCCCGTCGACCGGGCTGTTCACGGCGGTCGGGCCCCTTGGCGACGCGCGCGACAGCCACAGCGCCACGCTCCTCGCCGACGGCAAGGTCCTCGTCGCGGGGGGCTATTCGGTCAGCTCGGCGGAGGTCTTCGACCCGGCGTCGTCGACATGGTCGACGACCGGCGCCATGTCGGTCCCCCGTCTCGACCACACCTCGAGCCGCCTCGCCGACGGGACGGTGCTGGTGGCCGGTGGAACGAGCCCTGGCGGTTGCTGCCCCACCGGGTCGGCCGAGCGCTACGACCCGGGGACGGGTACGTGGTCTCCGGCCGAGCCCATGGCCTCGCCCCGCGCAGGGCACTCGGCAACCCTGCTCACCAGCCCGTCCTGCACCTCAAACGAGCCGCCCCCGTGGTGCGGTCGGGTCCTCGTCGCCGGCGGTTTCAGCGTGGCGGCCGGTGCTGCCACGTCCCAGGTCTTCGATGCGGCGACGGGGACATGGGGCTCGACGGCACTGTTGGGCATGGCCCGCGGTGGTCACGTGGCGACCCTGCTCAAGAAGGGGGGCAAGGTCCTTGTCACTGGCGGAGATGGCGGTGAAGGGCCACTTCGGTCCGCTGAGATCTTCGCACCCCCGATTGAATGATCGACCGACGACGGCCCTCGCTCGGTCAGGTGCACGATCCGTCGACTACCAAGGACCCTGGTTCGCCGAAGCGGTTCCCGCACGCCACCCAATCAGAGCTCGCAGAACCGGTCCAGGGTGATCCGAACCTCGTCGGATCGACCTCGAGGGGGACGCTCGCGCCGCCGAACTTGTTGTCCCTGACCACGACGCTGCTCGAGCCCCAGATCTTCACGCCGACCTGTGGTGTGGCAGCCGCCGCATAGAAGGGGACCCGGTTACCGCTCACCACCGCTCCCTCGACGTACACCAGCTCCACCGCGCCACGGGGCCCCGCATAGGCCCGGTCGCTGGTGTTGTTCGTGATCGTGAACCGCTTGTAGGGGCGGTTGCGGTGGCCCACCGACCATATGCTCAAAGGTATGCCGTGCAGCCTGTTGCCGCTGATCTCGATGTCCTTGGTGACCACGTCCTTGTGGCGCACGACGTTGCCGAAGAAGAGCAAGCCGGCCGGTCCCACGTCGTTGTTGAGGATGCGGACGTGCGCTGCGCCGCCGTAGGTCGGGAAGCCCTCGGCGTCCATGCTTGTACCGCTGTCGGGTTCGATGTCGAAGACGGACAGCGCAGCGCCCGAGATGTGGTTGTCACGGAAGACGATGCGGCGGCCCCCGGTGATGGTGAAGCCCTGGCGCCCGGAGTGCGTGAACGTGGAGTTCTGGATGGTGATGTCACTGCTCCACCGCCAGGTCTGGTAGTAGTCGGGATCCACCTCGATGAAGTCACCGCGAACCTCGGAGATCGTGAGGCGTTCCAGGAGCGCACCCTGGACACCCGCGATCCGAAAGCCACGCTGGCCGGCGTATTCGGGGTGGTACCGGTGATCGGTGTTCACGCCGACGACGCTGAGGTTGCGAACGGTGAGGTTGCCGCCACCCCACAGGTAGAAGTGGTTTCGGGTCTGTACGTTCGAGACGTAGCCCGATCCGTCGGTGAAGGCCCGGAAGGTCGCCCCGTTGCCCTCGAAGGTGAGGTGGTGCCGGTTCTTGACCAGCACCGTCTTCTCGATTCGGTAGCACCCCCCGGTCGCGAACCACAGGGTGGAGCCGTCGGGAACGGAGGAGATCCACTGGTTCAGCTGCTTGGTGACGTCCACTGAGCAGTCAGCGGGGATGGAGGCCGGTGCCGAGAAGACGTCACTGCCGGTGGCCCCGGCTGCCGAAGGCGAAAGCGGACCCGAGACGAACGCCAACGCGGCGGCCACGGCGGTCCAGATGGCGGCGCGCCTTCTTACACGGCGGTTCCCGGCTCCGTGCCACTCCATCACGCGTCTCTCCTCGGTCGAACTGGTCGGTCGTCATGGAGCCGGCGCCGGACCCGCCGCCATTACGGGCGGCCCGCACCAGCACCGTGGCCGATGGGTCCCCTGGCCCCGGAGTGCCGGTTGCCTCGTGCTCGTCCGTTCGTGTATCGACAAGGCGGGTGACGCCTTGAGCGTCTTGTCCGCTGCCGCGCCCGCCGCAGCCGGCCGCTACGCCAGCGTGTGGTGGAGGGGCTCTCGCGGCTCCTCCCGGCGCCGCTCTCCGGGGACTTCCGCCCTCGCGGGATCTCGGGGCCCGCTCGCCGCCGTCGCCGCGTCGATCGGGCCGGCGGAGGCCGACCCGGGGCCTCCCACGCCATGACCCGGGTGGTGATCTGTGACGGCCACAAGGTGTTCGGCGAGGCGATGGCGAGCGTCCTGGCCGGCCACGGCTACGACGTCGTGGCCTGCACCGGCGACCTCCCGTCCGGGCTGGCGGCGGTCGCACGGCACGGGCCCGACCTCTACCTCGTCGACCTGCACTTCGGCGGCGGTACGAGCGGGTTGGACGCCGTCCGCCGCTCGTCGCCCGGCACCCGCATCGTGGTCGTCAGCGGGACGGGCGACGCCGGCACCGTCGCCCGGGCGGCGGGCGCCGACGGCTTCGTCGCCAAGCACCGGCGGCTAAACGACATCCTCGACGCCATCGCACGGGTGGCGGCGGGCGAGGAGGTGTTCCACGACCCGGCGCCGGCGGTCTCCCGGCCCCGGCCGCCGGCGGGGCGGCGCGAGCCGTCCCTGAGCGCGCTGACCGGGCGCGAGCGGGAGGTCCTCGACCGGCTGGTCGAAGGCAAGGGGACGGCTGCACTCGCCCTCGAGCTCGGGATCTCCTACGCCACGGCCCGCACCCACATCCAACGGCTCATCACCAAGCTCGGGGTGCACTCCAAGCTGGAGGCCGTCGCATTGGTGAACGGGGCGCAGGACCGCCGGGACCGCTGAGGGCCCTTCGCCGTTCGGGAGGGCCGGTTTCTACCCGTCGGCCGCCTCCGGGGCGGGCGCCGACGGCCGGATGCGGCGGGTGAGCACGGCGCCGGGGTCGACCAGGAGCCGGGCCCCGGGGACGGCCCCTAGGCGCACCAGGCCGGACAGGCGGGGAACGGCGATGGCGGCGTAGCCGGGAAGCGCGCCCAGAAAACGTCGAGCTGGAGGAGCCCCGTCGGCCCGCACATGCGCAAAGGGCGAGCACGATGCCCGGTGGTGGGAGGTCACGGCCCCCACAGCGCCCGCCAGATCTCTTCCACTGACTCCTCGACGGTTTGGCGATGGGTGGGCACGACGAGGTCGGGATGGAGGGGCGCCTCGTAGGGATCGTCGATGCCGGTCAGCCCTCTGAGCGTCCCAGCTCGTTGGCGGGCGTAGAGACCCTTGACATCGCGCTCCGCGCACACGTCCAGCGGAGCGGAGACGTGGACCTCAAAGAAGCGGCCGGCGTGGAGTGCCCTCACCTCGTCGCGGTCCTGGCGGTACGGGGAGATCAGGGCGCACACCACCACCACGCCGTTGCGGCTGAGGAGGTGCGCGAGGAAGCCGACGCGCCGGACGTTCTCCCGGCGGTCGTCACGCGAGAATCCGAGATCCTTCGTGAGGTGCGTCCTCACCACGTCTCCGTCCAACACTTCGACACGGCCGCCCCCGCTGCGGACGCGCTTGGCGACGGCACAGGCGAGCGTGGTCTTCCCCGCCGAGGGAAGCCCGGTCAGCCAGATGGTGCGGCCCTTCGCCACGCTGGTCGGCAACGTCTCTCGCCCCGAGGTCGTGTGGAGGTGGTCCATCGTCTCAGATGCCAGCGAGCGGGCTGGAGCCGGGCGACCGACGGCCTGCTGCGGTTGACGAGTCGGCGTCCCTTGCCTCCGTCACCGAAGCAGGCCCGTGGCCGCGGGCATCATCGAGCATCCTGCGATCACCGTCCCCCCGAGGCGGGCGACTTTCGTGCCAGGCGCAGCGCACCCGACTCGCCGGGTAGCGGCCCTGCGCCGGGACGCCGGAGCGAGCCCGCTTGCCTCGACGCCGGCGCTTCGACCCACATTTCTTATTTCGCACTTGTCGCGGCCACAGCGCAGTTGTAACGTTCACAGAACAAAAGTCTAGCCGAGCCCACAGCTCAGGGCGACACCGCCGAGGAGACTTGTCACGTCCTCGGAGGACGAGCCGTGTCGGGGCTTGGTCGACGGTGCGGGGAAGGGGACGGGTTGGATCGGGGCGCGCGGACCAGGGTGCTGTGGTGCATCAAGTGCCTCGGCTATGGGGGCGCGGAGAGGCTGCTGGTCTCGGCCGCCGAGGTGGGCGACTCCAGCCGCTTCGAGTACGAGGCCGCCTACGTCCTCCCGTCCAAGGCGGCCCTGGTCCCCGAGATCCAGGCGGCCGGCGTTCCCGTGCACTGCCTGGGATCGAGTGACTCCAACTTGGACCTGCGTTGGTTGGGTCGGCTGCGTCGGCTCCTGATCGAACGGCGCTTCGACGTCGTCCACCTCCACCTGCCGCTCACCGCCAGCCTGGGCCGTCTCGCCGTGCAGTCGGTACCGGCGCCGCTGCGTCCGAAGACGGTGACCACTGAGCACAACCTCTGGGGAACCAACCCTTGGCCGGTGCGGACGCTCAACTCTCTCACCCGGCCCCTGGACGCCACCGGCTTCGCCGTCTCGGATGCCGTGCGCCGTGCCATGCCCGCACGCCACCAGCGGCGGGTGGAAACCCTGCTCCACGGGGTCCCCAGGCCGGGGTTGGACCGGCGATCGGCATGGCGGGAGGAGGTGCGGGCCGAGCTCGGGGTCGCGCACGACGAGGTGCTGATCGGCACGGTGGCCAACGTCCGTTCCGGCAAGGGCTACGAGGTCTTGCTGCCCGTCGCCCGCAGCCTGATCGACCAAGGCCTGCCGGTGCGCTTCGCGGCGGTCGGCGTGGGGCCGCTCGAGAAGGAGATCGACGAGATGCATCGGCGCCTCGGCCTGGGAGAGCGGTTCCGGCTGCTCGGCGGCCGTTCGGACGCCATGCGCGTCGTCGCCGGCTTCGATGTCTTCGTGCTCGCCTCGCGCGCCGAGGGCTGTCCCATCTCGGTGATGGAGGCGCTGGCGCTCGGGGTTCCCGTCGTCGCCACTGCGGTGGGCGGCATCCCGGAGATGGTGACCGATGGGGTGGAGGGCCTGCTCGTGCCTCCCGGTCGGACCGACGAGCTGGTCCGGGCGCTCTCCCGAGTGGTGACGGACGGATCGACCCGGTCCCGGATGTCCGCAGCGGCGACAGCGCGGGGTGCCCTCTTCGACATCGCTCCCGCGGTGCGCCGGGCGGAGGCGGTGTACCTCCAGGTGACGTCCCGGGGCGCTGATGCCCATCGCGCGGCCTGGAGCGCCGCTCGGACGTGGGCTCCTGCTGCGCCGGGCGGCCCCCCGGATCCCGTCCCCGTC
Organism: Acidimicrobiales bacterium; assembly: GCA_050744905.1. GTDB lineage: Bacteria > Actinomycetota > Acidimicrobiia > Acidimicrobiales > DATLFN01. The sequence goes on along the minus strand of JBOGHR010000426.1, from coordinate 13,987 downwards.
GTGAACTGGGCCGGGCAAGCCCGCCGATGACCGTTCTCGAGGCTCCCGGACCGACCGCACCCAGCGTCGCTGACAGTGGCGGTCGAGGCGCCCACGGGCCCGGCCTCGGCGCGATCCTGGCCAGGGCGGCGGTCCGAGTGCGCGCCGACCTGCCGCTGATAGCGCTCGACGCTGCCGTCACGATCGGCTGCTACTTCGCCGCCCTCGTGTTGCGATTCGACGGTTCGGTGCCCCCGGCGTATTGGGCAGGGTTCCGGGGGCTGGTCGGCCTTGCACTTGTCGCCCATATCGGCGCCAATTGGGCCTTCGGGCTTTACCGGCAGATGTGGCGGCACGCCAGCGTGGCCGAGGCTCGCTGCGTCATCGTCGCCGCCGGGGCAGCAACCGCCGGCGTGCTGTCGATCTCGTCGGTCGTCGGGCGCCAGCCGGTGTCAGTGGTGCTGGTCGGCGGGCTGGCGACCATGGTGCTCAGCGGTGCCGTACGGTTCCAGTCGAGGCTGTTCGCCTTCAACCGTGGTGGTGAGGCGGTGGCCGGCATGAGGGTGGCGGTGGTGGGGGCGGGCGACTCGGGCGCCTCGATCGTCCGGGATATGCGCCGACAACGCGGTGCTGGGATGGTCCCGGTGGCGGTGCTCGACGACGACGCCCGGACTCACCGGCTGTCGCTCGCCGGTGTGCCGGTGCTCGGGCCGATCGATCGCCTTCCCGACGTTGTTCGCCAGCTCGGCGTCCACCAGGTCGTGCTGGCCATACCGACGGCCGGACCCGAGCTGGTCGACAGGGTGGCCCGCCTCGCCGAGGTGGCGGAGGTCGCCGTCAAGCTGATTCGGCCCGGCGGTGAGCTGCTGGGTGGCAGGCTTTCGGTCCGGGACGTGCGCGACGTGCGTATCGAGGATCTCCTGGGGCGGGACCAGGTGATCACTGACCTGGACGCGGTGCGCCGGCTGCTGCGTGGTCGGCGGGTCCTCATCACCGGTGCCGGGGGGTCGATCGGATCGGAGATCGCCCGCCAGGTCGCCCTCTGCGATCCCGCCGGCCTGGTGTTGTTGGATCACGACGAGACCCACCTGTTCGAGGCGGCGGCCACCTTGAGCACCTCGGCGATCGAGGTGCTGGCCGACGTGCGAGACCCGATCGCCCTCCGCCGGGTGTTGCTCCGCCACCGCCCAGAGGTGGTGTTCCACGCCGCCGCCCACAAGCACGTGCCCGTCCTCGAGAGCCACCCGTGTGAGGCGGTTGCCACGAACGTCGTCGGTACCGCCAACCTGCTGGCCGCCGCCGCGGCCGCCAAGGTGGCGCGCCTGGTGTTCATCTCCACTGACAAGGCCGTATGCCCGGCGTCGGTGATGGGGGCGTCCAAGTGGCTGGGTGAGCAGCTCGTGATCGACGCCGCCGGTCAAGCTCTCCACTGTGTCGTGCGGTTCGGCAACGTGGCGGGAAGCCGAGGCAGCGTGATACCGACCTTCGCCCGCCAGATCGCCTCCGGCGGTCCTGTCACCGTCACCCATCCCGGCATGAAGCGGTACTTCATGAGCGTTCACGAGGCCGTGCAGCTGGTCCTCCAGGCCGCCGCCCTCGCCCAGGGCGGCGACGTATTCATGCTGGACATGGGGGAGCCGGTCAACATCCTGGCGTTGGCCGAGCGGATGATCCGCCTCTCCGGGCGGAACGTGGGGACGGACATCGGCGTGGTGGTGACGGGACGGCGCCCGGGCGAGAAGCTGGAGGAGACCCTCCGCGCCCCGTGCGAGAAAGCGGAACCGACCGAGCACGAGGCGATAGTTTGCGTGCGTCCGGCCGGGATCGACCGTGAAAGGCTCCATGCTGGGCTCCGCACCCTCAGCGTGCTCGCGGCTCGCGGAGACGCCTCGGGGACGGCGAGGCTCTTGTTCGAGTTGGTGCACGACAGCGCCGCGGTGGAGCCTCCGCTGATCGACCTGGCCGAGCATGAGGCTCGACCGGCGTGACGACAGAGAGGGTTTGCCGTGAGCCGACTTTGTCGGGCCCGGCGACGGAATCGTTGGTAGAGAGCACCTAGACGACGGGGAGCGCCCTCCGCCGTTTCCACGTCGTCCCTGACGGGGCAGAGGTTTCCCACCGAACCCCGCGGCGGGCACCACCGCCATCGTCAGCTCCGCCGCATGCGCGGGGCCCAGCTGTAGCGCTCGGTGTGGCGATCCCGCGCTGACCCACCACAGTCATCTATGTCACCATGAGTGCAATGCCTGACGTTGCCTCGGCGGAGGTGTCCAGGCGTGCGCTGCTCCGGCGGGCGGCGCTCGCGAGTGTTGCTGCCAGGGTCACGTGGGCGACGCCCGCCGTTGCCCACACGGTCCCGGCCTCGGCCAGTCCGGGAAGTCTCCCCCCCACGCGAGTGGAGACCGACGTTGCCCCCCGTTCGCCGGCCGAGGCCGCTGCACCACCAATCGATGTGCCTCCCGCCCCGGCGCGAACTGTCGATGCGTCGCCGCAGCCGATGGACGAGGCGGAGACGGGTCCCGCCGTGCTCGCCCAGTCGGAGGGCGAACCCCGGGTCGCGATGCCGCAAGCCGCCGACCACGCGCACCGCCAGCCCGCCAGCGGGCGTCTTCCGACAACCGGGGCCGACCTCCACGGCCTCGTGGTGCTCGGCGGCCTGTTGGTCGCCGCGGGGAGCGGGCTGGCCTTCCGGAACCGCACCGGCCAGGACGGGCCGCCTCCCGGAGAGACGCCTGCGATGTTCGCGCTGGTCCGGGACCGGCATGTCCTTTGGCGCCAGGCAGGAGGCGGTCGCGTCGTAGTGCTCCCGGCGAGCGGACCGCCCGTCGTGCTCGCCGGCTTCGGATCGATGCTGTGGCGCCTTCTCGAGGCTCCCTTGCCGGTCCACGAGGTGGTCGGGGCACTTGTCGAGGCGTCGGGATTGGAATCGGGTCTCGCAGTGCGGAGCGTCCTTCCGACGCTGGACCTGCTGTACGAACGCGGCCTCGTGGAGCAGGTCGACCTCCGCCCGTGATTCGGGTGCAGACGTCGTTTCCCCGACGGGGTGCCAGTGGTGGGGCGGGACCGACATTCCGGGCGCTCGACCACCACTTCGCTGTCTGCACGAACGACCCGGCGATCGGCCGCTTGGTAGACGATCTCCTCGGGGTGCTCGCCGCGTCCGGCCCACCGGCCATCGTTTACGTCCTGTGGGACGCCGGCGAACGAGGGGACCATCGCTGGTCGCTCTCGGCGGGCGCCGAAGTGCTCCTACGCACGCCTGACCTCGGACTGGCTGTCGCGCACCTGCTGTGGACCCTCAACCGTCAAGCCGTCGCCTGCTCCCCCCATGACGTCCGCGTCCACGCCGCCGCCACGGAGCACGACGGAGCCGCCGTCCTTCTTCCAGGTGCCCCTGGCGCGGGCAAGACGACGTTGGCCGCCGGCCTGGTCGCCCGAGGCCTCCGATACCTTGGCGACGAGGTGGCCGCCATCGACCCGAGCACCCTGTGCGTGCGAGCCTTCCCGAAGCCGTTGACCGTCAAGATGGGGTCACAGCCGCTGCTGGCCCACCTGGAGCCGCCGCGAGCGGTCGTGCAGCTCATGCCCGGCGCGTGGCACGTCGATCCCCGGCGAATCCGTCACGACGCCGTGGGTTCGGCTGCACCGGCCCGATGGGTGATAGCTCCGGAGTACCACCGGGGCGCGGCGACGGAGTTGGTGCCGATCACGGCCGGGGAGGCGGTGGTGTTGCTCGCCCGTCACGCCTTCGACCTGCCCAACCTCGGTTGTCACGGCCTGGCGGCGCTCGCCGCCGTTGCCACGGGTTCGTCGTGCCACCGCCTGGTGATGGGCGACCTCGATAGTGCCTGCAACCTGGTGCAGGACCTCCTCGACCGGCCTCATCGTCCGACACCGCACCGCCCGGCGTGCGGTCGGGGGCCTTCCCCGCTGTCCGCGGACAACGGCGCCAGGGGCCCTGTCACCGCCAAGGCCTGCGACGCCCGTGTCATGGACGTGTCGTTCCGACCGGCCCGCGCGTCGGCGGTGGCGACGGTGCAGGTCGACGGCGAGGCGGTCCTGCTCGACGAGGCGACGGCCACTCTGCACCTGCTGGAGCCATTGGCTGCAACCGTTTGGGGACTCTTCGACGGTGAAACGACCATCACGGAGCTGGCAGCCGAGCTGGCTGCCGCATTCGGCGAGCGGCCGGGCGTGATCGGTGCGGACCTCGTCGCCTTCACGACCGACCTGGCCGGCCGAGGCCTTCTCCAAGCGCCGGTGGAGCCTTGAGGCCAGTGATGTACGAGCCACGTCGGTGATCTACCTGCGTCATGTGTATTCGGCTGCCGGGCTCCCTGACCCGGACAGGTTGGCCCTGCACACCCCGGGAACCGATTGGATCGACGTGCAGGTCGCGGCCGAGTTCTCAAGGTTGTTCCCAACCAGCGCCTTGGCTCTCAACCCCCCTGACGGCCAGTCATTCGCGCTCCACGTCCTCGTCGTGGACCGGCCCACGGCGGCGATCGCTCCGCTGGTCGCATGGGGACGCCGCCACCGCCACGCCGAGGTGGGCATCGGCTTCTACTGTTTGGACCCCCGCACGTTCGAGGTGATGGCCGGGGACCTTCTCGGACCATGGGCGAGGCGCAGGCGGGTCGAGGCGGTCGGGCTCCGGGCCCGGCGCCGCTTTCCTCGCTCCTGGGCCGCCGCCGCCTGGTTGTACCGACGATGCGCGTCCTTCTCCTAGGCGCCACCGACGTCCGCAACAGCGACGCCACCCTCCTCCTGGGGAAGGCGATGGAGCGGGCGGGATGCACGGTGCGGGTGCTGCCCGTGACGGCCGGGTTGCCCCTTCTCGCCGGCATCAGCTTGGTCGCTGGTCAGGTGGGCGACCCGATGTTCGTCGCCGTGTTCAACCGGCGGCTGTTGGCGAGGGCGGCTGACTTCCGCCCCGACGTGGTGTTCCTGTACGGCAGCAACTGGTGTGTCCTTCCGCAGACGATTCGCCTCCTTCGACGCCGACACGGCTGCCAAGTGGTGCTGTGGGAGGTCAACCAGCGGATCTTCGGTGGCTTGGAGGCGGCGACGGTGCCGCTCTACGACCAGGTGTACGTCCTCGACTCCTACTTCGTCGCCGCCCTCAGAGTGATGGGTGCGTCCCGCGTCCATCACCTCGCCGCCTGCGCCGATCCCGATGAGCATGCGCCGGCAGCGCTTTCCCCCCAGGAGGAGGAGTGGTACGCAGCCGAGGTGTCGTTCGTGGGCACGCGGACCGACGAACGGGCTTCCATGCTGGCTCCGTTGGCCCACACCGAACTCCGCGTGTACGGGACGGGGTGGAGCGGTAGCGGGCCACCGTTGGAGGGACGGGTCCGCGACGAACCGGTCTACGGGCTGAAGAAAGCGAAGATCTACTCGGCATCCCGGTTGTCGCTCAACGTCCACCAGCCGCACATGGTCCACGGCGAGAACTTCCGAGTCTTCGAGGTGGCGGCGTGCGGCGGGTTGAGCATCTCCCGTTCTACCCCGGACCTCGTGAGGTTGCTCGACCCGGGCAAAGAGATCCTCGTCTTCGACGGGCCCGAGCGCCTGCGCCGGGCGGTGGACCACTACCTGCGCCATCCTGACCAACGGGACGAGATCGCAGCCGCGGGCCGCAGGCGAGTGCTACGTGACCACACCTACGATCATCGGGCGGCGGCGATCATGAGCACGCTCCCGTGACGCCGGCGCACCGCAGTCGCAGAGGTCGTCGCCGGGGACGATCCGCTACTATTTCGGGAGTGGCCTACGGGGTCCGGCAGGTCATCGCCCGCTCCACAGCAGGTCCTTCCACGCCACCCGTCGAAATGGTGTCGGGATGACCGGAGCGGTGAGGTCGCTTCTCAACCGGGCCGCTCGCCGGGTGGGCACCGATCGGACGGCACGGGCCGGGGGCAACGGCCCTTACTTCTTCGACGACGTCCGACCGGAGGACACCTACCTGGTGTCGTTCCCCCGGTCCGGCAACACCTATCTGCGCCACCTGGTGGCCGCACTGGCGCTGGGCCGAGCTCCGACGCCGGCCGAGGTCCAACAACTGGTACCCGACGTGCACCGGGCGGCATCGACGAGGCGACCGTCGCAGCTTTCCCCGCTGGTGGCCAAGTCGCACTCGCCGCCGGCCGTGGTGCCGGCGAACGTGGTGTACCTGGTTCGCGATGGCAGGGCCGCCCTCCTCTCGTACCACCGTTACCTTGGTGAGCGAGGCCATCCCACGCCCCCCGGTGTCGACGACATGCTCGTCTGGGCCGGAGTGTGGCCCTGCCCGTGGCGAGCGCACGTGTCGGGGTGGCTGCATCACCTCGAGGATCGTGGGCGCGCCGTCGTCATCAGGTACGAGGACCTGGTAGAAGACCCGGTGGCGGCACTGCGCCGGGTGGCCCAGCTCGCCGGCCTGAGCTTCGGCGACGACCGACTGGAGCGAGCGGTGAAGGACAGCTCCCGGGCATCGATGCGGGCGGCTGAGGCGACGGCGAGCCATGGCAGCCTCAACTTCGTGGGGACCGGCACCGCGTCGTGGCGAGAGGCCTTCGGGCCCACGGCCCTGTGCCGCTTCGAGGAGGAGTGCGCCGACGTGCTCGTGCGCCTCGGATACCCACTGGTCGGGCCAGGCTGTGCCTGACCGGACCGGTGGCGCCGCCGCCGCCCCTCTCCTCCACATCGGCTACCACAAGACCGCCACCTCGTGGCTTCAAGAGCGCCTGTTCCAGGATGCCGCCGGCTGCTTCGTGTCGCCTTGGAGCAGAGCCGAGATCGTGGAGCGATTCATTCGGGTGAACGCGTTCCAGTTCGACCCGACGCCGGCGAGAGCGTGGTTCTCCGAGGGCATAGCGGCGGCGTTGGGCCGGGGCCTGGTGCCCGTGCTATCGCACGAGCAGCTGGCCGGCAACGCCCACTCCGGCGGGCACAACAGTAAGGCCAACGCCGACCGGCTGGGCGCGGTGCTGCCCGGCGCTCGGGTCCTGATCGTCATCAGGGAGCAGCGCAGCATGGTCGTGTCGGTGTACAAGCAGTACGTCCGCGCCTGCGGTGTGGCCTCGATCGAGCGCTACATGCACCCTCCCCGCCGAGGGAACGACCGCGGGATCCCGCTCTTCGACGCCGCCTTCTTGGAGTACCACCACCTCATCGGCTACTACCGGGGCCTGTTCGGGGACCAGAACGTGCTCGTCCTCCCCTTCGAGGCCTTCCAGCGCGACGCAGCTCGCTTCGTGGACGACGTGGTGGCCTTCGCCGGCGCCACATCTCCGCGTGCGTTGTGCTTCGGCGCGGTGAACTCCACCATCTCGGCCGCATCGCTGGCCCTCAAGCGTCGGGTCAACATGGTGCTGGTGCGCGACGCCCTGAACCCGCTCGCCCCGGTGGACTCCCTGCGGGTCGCCGCCTCCGTCAAGGAAGGGTTCGACCGAGCCGACCGCTTCGTCCCGGCCAGCCTGCGCCGTCGCTCGGACGAGCGCCTCCGGCGCTACGTCGGCGACGAGCTGGCAGGCCGCTACCGCGACAGCAACCGGGTCACGGCCGCTCTCACGGGAGTCGACCTGGGTGCGTACGGTTACCAGGTCTGACGGGAGGCCGCGGTGGAGCTGAAGGGTCGGAACGTGTTGCTGACCGGGCCGTCGCGGTCGGGAACCACGTTGACGTGTGAGCTGTTGAACAAGGTGCCCGACACCGTCGCCCTCGACGAGCCCATGAACGCCCGGTCCATGCTCGGCCACGAGCTGCCCGACCCCTCGACGGCCTCTGCGCCCTCCGGTGTGGCCCGCCGCATCGCCTCGCGCCTGCGTGACCTGGGCGGCGGCGGACCGCCGAGGCGCAGGCGACGTCCGCCCGATCCGAACCACGCGTGCGACAACATCGAACGGTTCCTCGCCGAGGCGAGGACCTCCATCCGCACTCGGGGCGTCGCCCTGTCGCGCAACGTGGGTGGCCAGGTGGTGGGCAAGAAGGTTGCCGACGAGTACGGCGAGCGCGGGCTCCGGCGGCGGCTCGCCGACCACGGCGAGATCGCCATCGACAAAGGGCTGTCGGACAACTTCCTGCTGGCGGTGAAGCAGACGTCGGGCTTCATCGCCCTCCTCGACGCCCTCGTCCGGCGCTTCGAGGTGTACGCCCTCGTGCGCAACCCGCTGGCGGTCTTCACCTCGTGGCAGACGCTGCCCTTTCATCCCCAGGACGGGCACGTGCGGCTGGGCGAGGGCATCGACTTCGACCTGCGGGCCCGGTTGGCGACCATGCCCGATCGCGTCGACCGGCAGCTCGAGATCCTCGGGTGGTACTTCGCCAAGATCCGCGACTGCGTACCGGCGGCCAACGTGATCCGCTACGAGGAGCTGGTCCGATCCCGAGGACGGGTGTTGGTCGCCATGACCGAGCGCGCCGGCGAGCTCGACGTCGAGCTCCAGGATCGCAATCGCAACCGCGAGCTCCACGACCCGCGCGTGGTCCGCTCGCTGGGTGAACGCCTGCTGGCCATCGACGGCGCGTGGTGGCATTTCTACACCGAGGACAGCGTGCGGGAGCTGTTGCCGGCGTAGCAGGACGTATGACTGCTCACAGGTACCGGGTGCGGTAACGCAGGCTCCCCTGGAGGCGCCCCACGCGGTAGCCGAGCATGTGGAACCACAGGGCGGCGCCCGGCTTCGTGCGCAGGATGGTCACCGCTCTGGCCACCCAGTACCACTCCCTCAGCGTCAGTTGCAGGCTTCGCTCCGGCATCCCGGCGGAGCGGTACTTCCGGTAGAGCGCGACCTGTCCCCGCCCGTAGCCCCTGGTCTGCTCGTAGAGGCCCCGCAGCGTGTCCCTGTAGCGGTAGCGCAGGACCGCATCTGGTACGAATACCAGCGGGATTCCGGCCAGGTGGAGGCGCCAGCACAGCTCGACGTCCTCGGCGAAGGGGACGTCGTGCGTGAAGCCCCCCACCAGGTCAAAGGCTCGTCGGCTCATGCCCAGGCTGCAGCCGACGGCAAAGGGCAGGAACCCGAACACGTCTAGCAGACCGTCGCCCTGGAACGGCTTGCGGCTTCCAGCCGGCCATCCGGGGTTGAGGCTGACGCAGTCCAGGCGGGCGGCAACGAACTCCGCCTTTGACAGAGCTTCGGCCATGGCGGCCACGTACCCGGGCGCCACCTCGTCGTCGGCGTCGACGAAGAGCACGGCATCACCCCGTGCGGCGCCGACACCGACGTTGCACGCGTACGACCGCCCGGGTTGGGCTGACGAGTCGACCACGTGCAGGTCCAGGTCGGAGGCGAAGCTGGCCGCCACCTCGCGGGTCGCGTCGGTGCTGCCGTTGTCGCTGATCACAACCTCGAACGGCGCGTCATGTCGTTGGCGGCGCAGGGCCCCGAGCTGTCCCGCCAGTTGGTGGGCGACGTTGCGGCAGGGGATGACGACGCTCAGCACTGGCGAATCCAGGACGGGGTCAACGGGCGCGGAGGCGGCGGGCCAGCGGACGGGCACGGTCCACCCACTGCTTGGCCTGCTCCTCGAGGGCGATTGCGGCACGCGCTCGAACGAGCCCGGCTTCGGCGTCGGCGAACGGCTCGAAGTGGCCCCACCACGGCCGTGGGCGGAGCTCGGCGGGGCATCGCAGTACGGCCAGACGAGCCTTGGGAGGGTCGGTGATGCGCCGCAGCCAGCCCGACGACTCGGGTCTGAACTGGGCACCGGGGAAGGGGGAGGGCACGACCTCCAGGCCGACGTTGGTGACGAAGTACGACACGGCTAGGCGGACTGATGGCATCCAGACGTCGTCGACCACGAGCAGCCCTCCCGGTTTCACCAACCGGTGCAGGTAGTACAGGTCGATGAAGGCAGCGTCGAAGCGATGGTCGCCGTCGATGAAGGCAAGATCGAAGACGCGGCCCTGGGCCAGCAGCTCGGGCAGTACGACCTGGGACTTGCGCTCGTGGAACTCCACGATGCCCGCCACTCCTGCCTCGCGCAGGGCACGCAGGCCGGCGCCTCCCGCCAGGCTTCGCTGGCCCGGGTCCATGGCGACGTGGCGTACGTCGGGTTGCCCGGAGGCGACGAGCGCCTCGCACATCGACAGGGCGGAGAGGCCGAAGCACAGTCCCGTCTCCACCGTCGCCCGTGCGCCCTCACGTATGGCCAGATCGCGGAGCGCCTCGCCGTCGGCCTCGAGCACGCCCTGGGGGACCAGCGGGTGGGGACGACCGTCCTCATCCAGTGCGAAGCCGGCCCGGTACAGCGATCGGATGTGGGAGCGCAGCGCGGCGGCGTCGACGGGTCCTCCCGTCGCCGCCTTCATGCCGTGGTGCCCTGGCGGACGGCGTCGCCGGGCATCGCTTCGCCCGAGGGCCTGGTTGCGGCGTGGCCGGCCCGGTGCAGCAGCGTCGACAGTCGCGGCTTTGCCGCCCTGGCGGCCGCGGCCAGGGCCGGGGCCCGTCCCGTCTCCCGATCGGCGAAAGGCACGAAATGGTCCCAGGTCCGCTTCGGCATGACGGATGGGCGACGTAGCACCGCCATCCTCGCTTTGGGCGGTGCCTTCACCTCGTGACGCCACCGCCGAGGTTCCGCGGTGAAGGCCCGACCGGCAGGTGCCACGGGTTCGGGTATCAGGCCGAAGTTGGTGACGAAATGGGCGACCGCCAGGCGCACCGCCGGCAGCCATACGTCGTCGACGACGATCAATCCTCCTGGCTTGACCAACTGGTGGAGGTAGTACAGGTCGATGAAGGCGCCCTCGAAGCGGTGGTCGCCGTCCACGAACGCCAGGTCGAACAGATCGCCGTCCGACAGGAGGCGGGGCAGGGCCAGCTCCGCGCCATGCCCGACGAACTCCACGAGACCTTCCAGGCGGGCTTCCCGCACGGTGCGGAGACCGGCGCCGTCCCAGATCTCCTGGCTGGGGTCGATGGCGACGTGGCGGGCATCGACCCGTCCCGAGCTGAGGATCGCCTCGGCCAGGAACAAGGTGGAGAGGCCGAGGCGCATCCCGGTCTCCACGGTGTGGACCGCTCCCTCGCTGATGGCCAGGTCCCTCAGTGCTTCCCCGTCGCGCTCAGGCAGGCCGTGCGGGCTCAGTGGGTGCTCGGCGCCCGCCTCGCCGACGACGGCACCCCGTGAGTAGACATCGCGGATGAACGAGCGCAGGCCGCCGGGCTCGACCGGCATCCCCCCCTGTGATGACGTCACCGCCGAATTGTCCCATACTTGGCAGGCGGCGGATTCCTTCTTTGACCTCGCGGCGGGGGTACGAACCGAGTGCGCAGCTGCCTCATCCTGGGCTCCGGACGCAGCGGTACCAGCATGCTCGCCGGTGTGCTGGCCGGCGGCGGCTACTACATGGGCGACAACCTGTGGCCCGCCCGCGACGCCAACCCCAAGGGGTTCTTCGAGGACGTCGAGATCAACAGCATCAACGAGGAGCTCATCGCCGCCGTGACGCCGGCGCGTCCTCGACGCCCGCTCGGTCTGCTGTACCACCATCGACCGGTGCAGTGGCAGCGCTGGCTGGCGGAGGTTCCGCTGGGCACCCCGATGGCCGTCGACGAGCGCACCGCGATGCGCATCGCCCGCCAGACCGAGAGGGGGCCGTTCTGCTTCAAGGACCCGCGATTCTGCTACACGCTGCCGGCATGGCGGCCCTACCTCCGCTCCGCCGCCTTCGTCTGCATCTTCCGATCGCCGGCGGAAACCGTCGCCAGCATCCTCAAGGACTGTCGGCAGGCTCCATACCTTCGGGACCTGCGCATGAGCCGCAGCCGGGCGCTGTCGCTGTGGAACCTGGTGTACCGCCACGTGCTCGACACCCACCGGTCCAGCGGCGATTGGTTGTTCGTCCACTACGACCAGATCCTCGACGGCTCCGCCGCGCCGAGGCTGGAGGCGTTGCTCGGGATCGAGGGAGACTGGCGCTTCCCGGAGGCGAGCCTGAGGCGATCCGCACCGGCGGGCCGGCCGGGCGCCGAGACCCAGGCGACCTACGTCGAGCTGTGCCGGTTGGCCGGGTACGGGTACGGCGGGGGCGTGGGCGGTGGTGGCGCCGACGGCTGACGGCGCGCCGGCACCTCGGCCCCGGCCACCCGGTACAGTGCGCCGAGTGTGGGCGGCGACCGACAGGGTTCGCAGGCTGGCGCGGCGGCGGGCCGGTACGCCCGACGCCACCCGACGGTTCGAAGAGCTCCCGTTTCCCGCCGGCGCCCGCAACATCTTCGACGTGGGCGTGGTGGACCTTCGCCAGGACGGCAACCTCGGGGTCTTCACCACCAACCACAACTCCAGGGAGATGCTGCTGGCGAACGAGGGCGGAGGCCGCTTCCGCGACGTGCTGGAGGAGTTGGGGCTGAACCAGGACGTCGGGTTCCCGAGCTGGGCGGACGACGTCAACCAGCCGTCGCTGGCCACGCCCGGGTTGTACCTGTACCGCCGGCGGAACACGGTGGTCCTGCACTCCGTGGCCGGCGGTGCCGGCGAACTTCGCGGTGAGCTCGGGTTTGCCTCCACCGTGGCCGTCGGCCACCGAGCGTCGATGGACGTCGACGTGATGGAGGCGCCGGCGCCCGGAGGGCCGACCGGGACGATCGTGCGCTTCGCCGCCCGGGGCGACGCCCTGGTCGAGATCACGCCCGACCTGGTCGGCCTGCCGCTCCAGGTGAGGCTGGACGAGCGGGCCGGCCTGGAGGCGGTGTTCGTGGGACCCGCCATGACCCAGCCGAGGTCTCACTCGTTCGGGCTGTGCCTGCGTGACCGCCACGGCATGGCCTGGGCGGACCACGAAGGGAGCGGCCACCTCGGCGTCTTCATCGCTCGGGGCGGGCTGAAGGGGCGGCTGGGGCAGTTCGCCGAGGTGGAGGACGAGCTGCTGTCGAATCCCGCCGGTGGGCGATTCACCCCCGCGGCGTCGGGCATCGAGAAGGGCGGCTGCCGCGCCCGGCATGCGTGCTGGGCCGACCTGGGAGGGGGTGCGCCGCTGGCCTTGTTCGTCTCGTGCCACGGCGGGGGGCCGCACCTGTACCGGCGCACCGAGGGGGGCCGCTTCGTCGACGTCAACGCCGAGATCGGGCTGAGCGACGCCCTCGGTGACGCCTACGCCTGGGTCGACGTCGACGGTGACGGGCGAGTGGAGCTGCTGGCGGCCAGGGGCGACCAGCTCGTCGTGTACGCACGCGGCGAGGGCGGCCGGTTCGGTCGCGCCCAGGTAGTGGCGCTGCGCAACCGCGGCGGCTGGGTGAACAGGCTCGCCGTCGGCGATTGGCGCGGCAGTGGTCGACCCGACGTCTTCGCCCCGTCGCTGGCGGGCAACACCCTCCTGGTCAACGACGGCGGTAGGTACCGGGCGCTCGACCCCCGGCGGGTAGGGCTGCCCGCCACCGGCGGAATGACCGCCAACTGGGTCGACTACGACAACGACGGCTACCTCGACCTCCACGTCGTACCCGGTGGGCTGTTCCGCGGTACCGCCGGCGGCCGGTTCGCCGCCACCGGGATCTTGGACGACGAGATTCCCCGCTCCCCGGAGGACGTGCGCATCTGCTGGTTCGACGCCGACAACGACGGCGCCCCCGACGTCCTGGTGGCGGCCACCACGGAACGCCGGGTCAAGGGCGGGCCGTTCGCCTGGTCCACCAAGCTGTACCGCAACGTGGGCGCCACCGGCCACTGGCTCCAGGTAGAGTTGCGGGGCCCTCCCGCCAACCCGCAGGCCATCGGCGCGGCCGTCACGGTTCGGGTCGGGGAGCGGCGGGGCACGCAGTGGGTCGGGTGCAACGACGGCTCGCACTTCTCACAAGGCCACTACCGCCTGTACTTCGGCCTGGGAGAGGCGCGGTCGGCGTCGGTCGAGGTGCGCTGGCCGGACGGCTCGGTGCAGCGACTGGGCCGTCCCGTCGGCGACGAGCTGGTGAGGATCGCCCACCGCCCGGTGGCGGCCGGTCGCCACGAGGGCACCGATGCAGCTTCGGGGCGGGCGCCGTGACGAGACGGGGGGAGGGGGTGCCGGTGCGGGCCCTGACCGGTGGCC
>JBOGHR010000425.1:0-1735 GCA_050744905.1 Acidimicrobiales bacterium | reverse complement strand
CAGCGACCCCGGGTCCTCGGTGCCGTCGATCAGGGCGAGCAGGCGGGCCACGTCGAAGGGCTTGGTGAGGTAGTCGGCCGCACCCCTGGCCCGCAGCCGCTCGACCTCTCCGGCGGTGGCGTCGGCGCTGAGCACGACCACCGGCGTGGCGGCGGTGCGACGGTCGGCCCGCAGCCGCCGCAGGACCTCCTCGCCCGACATGTCGGGCAGGTGCAGGTCCAGCAGCACCAGCCCGGGCCGGTGCTCCCGCGCCAGGTCGACGGCCAGCCCGCCCTGCATGGCGACCAGGAGCCGCACGCCTGGCCGGCGGGCGACCACCCGCTCGACGAGCCTGACGTTGGACAGGTTGTCCTCCACGTAGAGCACCGTCCGGGCCGGTCCGAGCGGCGGAGGAGGCCGGGCCCCGCCGGGGTCGTCGACACCGGGGTCGGCGGCTCCGGGGCGGTCGGCGCCGGCGTCGCCCCACGGCAGGGCCACGAGGGGCAGCTCGACGGCGAAGCTGCTCCCGACGCCCACCTCGCTGGTGACGTCCACCGTGCCGCCCATGGCCTCGACGAGCTGCTTGGTGAGCACGAGCCCGAGGCCGGTGCCCTCCACCCCGGTGCGCTCGGCACCCAGGCGCTCGAAGGGCTGGAACAGCCGCGCCAGGTCGTGGGCGGCCAGCCCGATGCCGGTGTCGCTGACCACCAGGCGGAGCCTCTCCGCCCCGGACGGCTCGCAGCGCACCGCCACCTCGCCGCCGTCGCGGTTGTACTTGATGCCGTTGGCCACCAGGTTGACGACGACCTGGCGGAGGCGCTGCCGGTCGGCCTGGACGTGGCTCGGGCGGCCGGCCGGCTCGTCCGCCACCAGCCGTACGCCCCGGGCGGCGGCCATGGGCCCCATCATGCCCATCGCCTCGGCGACGACCTCGGCGACGCTCACCGGCTCCACGGACAGGCGCAGCTCGCCCGTCTCGACCCTCGAGATGTCCAGCACGTCGTCGATCAGCTGCAGGAGGTGGTGGCCGGCCCGCACGATCTGGTCCACGGAGTCGCGCTGGTCCGGGCCGGGCCCGTCGAGCTGGAGGAGCTGGCCGAAGCCCAGCACGGCGTTGAGCGGCGTGCGCAGCTCGTGGCTCATCCGCGACAGGAACCGGTCCTTGGCCCGGTTGGCCCCGTCGGCGGCCTGGCGGGCGGCCTCCAGCGCGGCATCGGCCCGCCGGCGCTCGGTGACGTCCTCGCTGATGCCGAGCAGGTACTGCGGGGCGCCGTCGGGCCCGGGGATCGGGATCCTGCGGGTGTGGAGCACCCGCTCGCCCTTCCCACCGGCGCGCACGGGCACGGCCGCGGTCTCCACCGTCCGCCCGCCGTCGAGGACGTCGCGGTCCTGCGCCTCGAACGCCGCCGCCTGCTCCAGCGGGAACACCTCGGTGTCGCGGCGGCCCACCACCTCGTCGCGCCGGCGGCCGAGCAGCTCCTCGCCGGCGCGGTTGAGGCTCACGTAGCGCAGCTCGGCGGCGTCCTTGACGAAGACCGTGGTCGGCAGGTTCTCGACCACCGAGTCGAGGAAGGCCCGTGAGCGGCGCAGCTCCTCCTCCACCGCCGAGCGCCGGCGCAGGGCCCGGTCGAGCACGACGAGGCCCGCCAGCACCACCAGGGCGAGGGCGCCGGTCACGGCGACGACGGCCGCCTGCAGCCCGCGCACCTCGCCGAGGGCGACCCGGGCCGGAACGTCGGCCACCACCGCCCACCCC
>JBOGHR010000424.1:0-2804 GCA_050744905.1 Acidimicrobiales bacterium | reverse complement strand
GAGTAGCTCGGGCTCGCTCCCGTTCTCCGGTTCTCTCCCTACCGCATGGGTCGGTAGGCGGCCAGAGAACGGCTAGGGGCGGCGGAAGTTCTCGAAGTAGCGGCTCGGGGTGGGGCCCCGCTGGCCGCGGTACTTGGAGCCCAGGGCGCCGGTGCCGTAGGGGTGCTCGGCCGCCGTGGTCATGCGCAGGAAGCTGATCTGGCCGATCTTCATGCCCGGGTAGAGGGTGATGGGCAGGTTGGCGACGTTGGAGAGCTCGAGGGTGAGGTGGCCGTCGAAGCCGGCGTCGACGAAGCCCGCCGTCGAGTGGATGAGCAGGCCCAGGCGGCCCAGGCTGGACTTGCCCTCCAGCCGGGCCACCAGGTAGTCGGGCAGGCGCACCCGCTCGGCGGTGGAGCCGAGCACGAACTCGCCGGGGTGGAGGATGAATGCCTCGTCCTCGCGCATCTCGACCAGCTCGGTGAGGTTCTCCTGGTCCTCCTTGACGTCGATCACCCGCATGGTGTGGTTGCGGAACACGCGGAAGTACCGGTCCACGTGGAGGTCGACCGACGACGGCTGCACGCAGCCCTCCCCCAGGGGCTCGATGGCGATGCGACCGGCGTCGATCTCCTCGCGGATGGTGCGGTCGGACAGGATCATGGACGGCGCCACGCTACAGTTGGGCGGTTCCGCGGGCGTAGTTCAGAGGCAGAACATCAGCTTCCCAAGCTGAGAACGCGAGTTCGATTCTCGTCGCCCGCTCCATACAAAGTGGCTGGTCACAGCCCACATACCCGCTGCCGGTCCCACTTCGGTCCCCGCCACATTCAACATTCATTCAACATCGGCGCGCCGGAAGCGCTCGCTGAGCGTGCGGGTGGCCAGGGAGGGCTCGGCTGGGTAATCGAACGCCGAGGTCCGGTCGGAGGCCTTTCAAGGGCCGATCCCGGCGTGGCTCTGGACGGTCGCACGCCGTCTGACCAGCGGATCTGCGTTCCGGCCGTGGCTCCAGTCGGCCGGAGTGTGTCCCCTTCGTCCCGAGATTTTGGTCAACTCTTTGGTCAACGGGGTGGACGAAGGGCTGCTTGCCGACACCCTTCCCCCGGGTCCGACGGACGACTCGACCCTCACCATGCCGCAGGTGACCCAAGTGGTCGACACGGTTGAGATCGTCGCCCGAGTGGAGCCTCACTGCTGATGCTCGGGCGCTGACTCGCACAGCGGGCCGGCTGAGTTGGGGCTTCGGCGCAACGCGCAGGTCAGGGTCGTTGTCGATCCCGTTTGCAGGCCAGCGCTCGCCCGCAGCTCCCTTGTTGGATCGCCGGTGCTTGGCGGGCGAACGGAATCTCTCCGGAATCCGCCGACGTCGGAAGAGTGCCGACTGCACAGCGCAAGTAGCGCGCGTGTTCATCGCCACAGCAGCGCCGGGTACAGCTCGGTGACCGCGACCCCGCCGTCGGCGTGAAGGGCGGCGACGTGCTCCGCTCGGAGCGCAACGACGCTGCACGCCGGCTCTCCCGGATAGACGGCGCGGAAACTCGTCGAAGCGCCTCCAGATGGCCCGGTGGCCGGACGGCGCGCACAGGGCGAACGCGGCAGCAGCCAGGGAGCCGTCACGGACGGCGAGCCGGGCCATCGCCAGGTTGCGCATCGGCTGGTTGCGGCCCAGCCGGACGGCGCAGCCGCCGTCGTCGGCGAGGCCCGTGGGCTGCCGGGTGGCCGCCCCGTCGAGTACGACGTCGTAGCGGCGCCGCCCGCTGCCGTGATTGCGCAACTGAAAGCAGCGCTCGGGTTGGGATCCGAACGGGCCGGCGCTCCGGCACACGTGGCGGTCGGGGTTGGCGGGATTGGCGTAGGCGCTGCACGGCCCGAAGTCGCTCTCGGTGAATTTGACCTCGATCAAGGCGGCGACACGCTCGTCGCCGGTCGTGCTACCGCTGAGCACGACGTCGACCTGCGTCGTATGCGGGCTGGCAGGTCGAGCCTCCACTCGAACACGGCGGGATCGGCGGACTCCACGTCGAACCCGGCCAGCTGGAGAACCGACCGGCGGCCGGCTGCGTCGAGCGCCGCGAACAGGTTCAAGGCAAGTGCCTGCGACGATCGGACGTGCAGGGCGTAGCGGTGGTCAACCCCTCGCTCGACGAGGCTGGCGAAGACCTCTTGCGCAGCTGGCAGCAGGGCCTTCGAGGGGCCCGAGTGGAACGCAGGCCGGCCCGCCTGGACGCGGCTGGCCCACCGGAGTGGTTGCACCGGCTCCGCCGCCAACGCGTCGGGGCTCGGGAGCGTCCGACGTGCGAGCGGCCTCACCTCGGGCGGGTCGGTGTCAGGGTCGGCCACCAAAGAGAGCCGCCACGGGACGTCGCCGGCAAGGGCTTCGAGCGGACCGGCCAGATATGGTCCCACGACCCGAGCGCCGGGGGCCTTGGCGGCGAGAATCAGGTGAAGACCGGCCACGTCGCGCCCCTCGGCGGCCGCCGGCCAGCGAAGGCTCCGCCGGATCTCAAGGAGATGAGAGCGCAATGCGTACCCGACTCGTTGATGATGGGGATGCGCCGCTCGGCCACCAGCCGACGGACGTGACGGGGTCGACGCCGAGCAACTCGGCCAGGGCTGTGATGTCGAGCAGCCGGGGCGGCAGCTTGGCGTCTTCGTCGTTGGGTTTCATGCGCTCGCAGGGAGGCGTGGTGGCCTGGATCCGAGCGATGGGTGCCGACTCCTGCGCCTACCACCGCGCCACGGTCCTCGGCCGGGCCGACGACCACCCCGGCCGGGCCCTCGGCTACTACGCCTCCCGGGGCGAGACGCCGCTCGAGTGGGGC
>JBOGHR010000423.1:0-2101 GCA_050744905.1 Acidimicrobiales bacterium | reverse complement strand
GGCCGGGCGCGGCCCGTGCCCCGCCGGGACGGGGCCTTGCCTCCCGCCTCGGCGGCGGCGCCCTGCGCCTGGCCCTTGACCCGCTGCGACGCGGCCCGGGAGGTGCGCTTGACCCGCTTGCCGGCCCCGGCCGCCTCCTCCTTCACCTGGCCGGCGGAGGAGGCCGCCTTGTCCTTGAGCTGGCCCGCCGACGAGGCCGCCTCCTGCTGCACCTGCTCGGCCGACGACGTCGCCGTCTCCTTGACCGCCTCGGCCGCCTCGGTGGCCCGCCGGCGCACCTCGCCCGGGCGCTCTTGAGCCACGCCCTTGATCTCGTCGGCCATCGTCCGGCCCGTCTCCAGCGCCTGGTGCTCGACCGGCTCGAGGCGCTCCTTGGCCCGCGACGCCAGCGAGCGCTCGCGCTCGGTGGGCCGCAGCCGCGACGCGATCAGGAACGCGCCCCCGAAGACGACCATCCCGGCGGCCAGGGGGTTGCCCTTGGCCGACCGTGCCATCACCTCGGGCCCCGACCGGGCCTGGTCGGCGACCGTCCCCGCGGCGTCGCCCGCCCGCCGGGTGAGCTCCGAGGCCCGTCCCCGGCCCTCGGGCGTCGCCTCCTCGAGGCCCCGGCCGGAGCCGCCGATCCTCCTGCGTGCGCTGCCGTTCCCGTACGTCACGTCGTCGTCTCCCTCGTCGTCGCTGCCCATGACCGACAGGCGGACGTCGTGCAGCCGGTGGAGCACGGCGTCCGTGCCCCTGCGGGCGAGCCGGGCCGGGCTCACCCGGTCCCTCACGTCGTCGACCTTGTCCTCCGCCTTCCACTTGGCCCGGCGGACGGCCCGCTTGGGCGCCACCCGATCGCCGATCGCCTCCAGGGTGGTCTCCAGCTCCACGCGCTTCTGCTCGATGTCGCGTCGCACCCGGTCGGTCCGCTCAGCCATTCCGGCTCCTCGGTACCGGGCGCTGGAGCGGGGCGTTGGCGCCGCGCGACAGCGACTCCTTGGCCGCGCTCACGTCCTGGCCGATCGACCGGACCGCCTGCTGCGGGACGGGCTCGAACGTCTCCAGCTTCTTCCTGCCCTGCACCGCCAGGATGCCTCCGACGACGGCGAAGAGCAGCCCCACGGCCAGGAAGGCCAGCCCGGCCGGGATGGCCTCGGCCAGCCCCCAGGCGGCGGCGAAGGCGAGCAGCAGGAGGGCGACGAAGCCGGCGACGGCGGCGGCGCCGAACATGGCGCCCGCCTTCCCCGCCTTCGCCATCTCCTCCTTCGTCTCGATCTTGGCCAGCTCGACCTCCTTGCGGAGCAGGTCCTGGACCTGGCGGCTCATGTCGCCGAACAGCTCGCCGAGGGGGCGGTCGTCGCTCCCGGGCTGCCAGGAGGAGCGCTGGGGCATCATCGTACGCTCCTCTCCACCGGGCGCCGGGGGGCGCCGGCGACGGCGCGCTGGCCGGCGGCCACCGCCCGCCTCCTGGCCCCCGTGTACGCCGGCGCGTCGCCGTCGCCCTCGTCCTCCTCGCCGTCCCACGCCTCGCCGGCGCTGTCGTCGCCCTGGGCGGAACGGACGACGCGGCCGACGCCGAAGCCGGCCACCGCCGCGCCCAGCAGGAACACGCCCGGGCGCCGGCGGGCGAAGCGCTGGAGGTCGGTGGCGACGCCCTCGATGCCCCGCTCGTCGATCTCGTCGGCCAGCCCGTACAGGCGGTCGGCGGCGCCCATCAGGCGGTCGGCGCCCTGGGTGACGTAGGTGCGGAGCGTCTCCGCCTCCTCGGGCCGGCCCTCGGCCAGGGCGTGGGCCTCGGAGGCCAGGCGGGAAAGCCGCTCCCCGGCCCGGCGCGCCTGGGCCTGGGACTGCTGCTCCACCTTGGTGACGGCCTCCTCGACGACGCTGCGGCCCTGGGCGGCCAGCTCGTCGCGCACCTCGGCGGCCTGGGCACGCACGGTGGTGCCGACGTCCCGGGCGCTGTCGCCTGCGGTACGGGCCACGGCCGAGCTCTGGCGGCGGGCCGCCCGGGCCACCTCCTCGCCCTGGTCCTTGGCCCGACCGGCCAGGCGCGAGGTCTCGCCGGCGGCGCGGTCGGCGACCTGGCGCCCCTCGCCGGCGGCGGCCGAGGCCACCCGGC
>JBOGHR010000422.1:0-2728 GCA_050744905.1 Acidimicrobiales bacterium | reverse complement strand
GTGGTGGTGGGCGGCGCTGGGGCGGGGCGAGAGCACCTCGACGTCGTGGCCGGCGGCGCACAGCCGGCCCACGGCGGCCAGGGCCCGGCGGGCCGAGGGGCCGGGCATGGGCGGGTAGGACCCTACGACGAGGACGCGCACGCCACCGCCTCCAGGTCCGCCTCCATGCGGTCGAGCACGGCGGACCAGGCGTAGTTGGACACCACGTAGTCCCGGCCGGCGGCGGCCAGGGCGGCGGCCGCCGCCCGGTCGTCGGCCAGGGCCACCAGGCACTCCTCCAGCTCGACCTCG
This sequence comes from Acidimicrobiales bacterium, assembly GCA_050744905.1. Taxonomy (GTDB): domain Bacteria; phylum Actinomycetota; class Acidimicrobiia; order Acidimicrobiales; genus DATLFN01. Next base: position 2,437 of record JBOGHR010000422.1, on the reverse strand, counting down.
TCGGCGTAGGTGAGCCCGCCCCCCGAGCGCTCGCAGTGCCAGGTCACCACGTCGCTGGCGGCGTTGGCCACCACCGGGGTGCCGGCCAGCCACGCCTCCATCACCGTGCGGGAGAAGCTCTCGTTGCGGCTGGGCTGCACGTAGGCGGCCGCCGCCGCGAAGGCGTTGTCCCGCTCGCGGTCGTCCAGGAACCCCAGGTCGACGACCCGCTCGGAGGCCACGTCGGCCGCCATGGGCGGCCCCACGCCGATGGTCACCAGGTCGAACGGCAGCCGCCCCCGCTCGACGGCACGGGTGAAGGCGTGCAGGAGCCAGTCCCAGCCCTTGCCGTCCTCCCGCCGTCCGGCGAAGAGCACGAACGGCCGGCGCAGGCCGTGGCGGGCGCGGAAGCCCTCGGCGTCGTAGCCGTCGGGGATGTCGACGCCGGCGCCGGTGACGGCGTGGCGGGGGGCCACGCTCCCCAGGCGGTGGCCCAGCTGGTGCTCGGGCTCGCTGAGGAACCACACGCTGGCCGACTGCGCCAGCAGCGGCCGGTAGACGTCCAGGCGGGCGTAGGGCTCGTCGTGCAGGCAGGGGATCACCACGCTGTGCTCGGGCGCGATGGCCGAGCAGGCCACCGCCGGCCAGAACAGGTAGGGCGAGAACACGAGCGCGTCGTAGGCGTCGGCGTGACCCACCAGGTAGTGGAACAGCTCCGGCACCCGGAACAGGCCGTTGACCCACTCGAGCTGCTCGTCGAGCGACACGTCGTCGCCGTCGCGGATCCGGCGGTTGACGGTCTCCCAGCGCCGGCTGGAGCGGGGGACGACGGTGGGGAACCGGCGCACGGTGAGCGGGCCGCTGCGGCTCACGCCCGGCGGGTACTCGTTGGCCCAGGTGTAGTGGCTGCGGGCGCAGATGGTGAGGACCTCCACGTCCCACCCCCGCGCCGCCAGGCCGTGGGCCGCCTCGCGCGACACCGCCTCCGAGCCGCCCACCACCCCGTCGCCGTAGCGCAGCGGGACGAAGCCGACCCGCCCCTTGTCACCCACGGACGGGCGCCTCCACCACGGACACGACGGTGTCGATCATCCGCTTGCCGGTGACGGCCAGGGAGAAGTGCCGCACCCGGGCCCGGCCGGCCTCGACCAGCCCCCGGCGGAGGGCGCCGTCGCCCAGCACCCGGTCCACGGCGGCGGCCACCAGCACAGGGTCCTTGCCGGGCAGGAGCACGGCGGCGTCGCCCGCCGTCTCGGGAACGGCGGCGGCGGCCAGGGCGACGACGGGCACGTCGAAGCGCATGGCCTCCAGCACGGGGACGCAGAACCCCTCGTGCTCGGACAGGCACACGAACACGTCGGCCGCCGCGTAGTGGGCCAGCAGCTCGGGGAACGCCAGGCGGTCGGCGAGCCGGACCGCCCCCTCCAGGCCCAGCTCGGCGATCAGCTCCTCCAGGGCCCACCAGTACCGCGGCGAGGTGCGCCCCCCCACCAGCGAGAGGCGGGCCCCGGGCGCGTACAGCCGCCGGTAGGCGGCGAAGGCGGCCACCACGTCGTGCTGGCACTTGTTGGGCGCCACCCGGCCCACGAACAGCCAGTGGGGCGCGGCCGGCCCCCCGGCCCGGCGCAGGCGCCCCAGGGCCCGGGCGTCGGGGGCGACGTCGTAGTCGGCGAAGTCCACCAGGATGGGTGCCACCGCGGTGCGGGCGAACCCGGCGTTCACCAGCTCGGCCCGGTTGAAGCTGGAGTCGGCGATCCCGAAGGTGGCGGCCGGCGCCAGCAGGCGCAGCTGCTCACGGCCGGCCCGCATGCTGTGGGCGGCCAGCGGCTCCCACCGCTCGAAGTACCGGGGAAGGGTGATGTTGTGGTAGTCGACGACGAGGGGCAGCCCCAGCTCGCAGAGGGCGGCCGCCATGGGGCTGCCGGTGGAGCTGTGGTAGAGCAGCCACGGCCGGTCGCCGGCCGGCGGCCGGAAGTCGGCGAACGGCCGGGCCCGGTGGCGCACCTCGTCGTGGATGTCGTCGGCGTAGATCTCCGAGTCGTAGCCGGCCGCCCGCAGGAGGCGCTGGAGCCGGCGCACGTGCATGCCGATGGCGTCGTGCTCGGCGAAGGTCGGGAGGAACTGGTGGACGGCGGTGGGCACTACCGGCTCGGCCCGCCCCCGGTCGACTCGACGCCGGCCCGCAGCTGGTCGAGCTCGGCCTGCTGGCGGGCGACGGTGGCCTCCAGGGCCTCGATGCGCTCGCGCGCCGCCGTGCCCAGGACCACCGTGGCCTGGCCCAGCAGCGACAGGTGCCGGGCCGCCTGGTGGGCGTGCCAGGCGCCCACCCGGGCCGCCGCCCACCGGGCCAGTCCCCGCACGCTGCGGCGCGAGCCGCCGGGCACGACCACCGCCACCGCCGACCGCCGCTCCACCAGGGCCACGGCGGCGTCCACGTCGCCGGGCGCCACGTCCACGG
>JBOGHR010000421.1:0-7219 GCA_050744905.1 Acidimicrobiales bacterium | reverse complement strand
GCCTGCGGGGGCGTGCGGGCGTGCGGGTGGGGGTGGTGGTGTCGGACACCTTCGGCCGGCCGTGGCGCCGGGGCGTCACCGACGTCGCCATCGGCGCCGCCGGCGTGGCCGCCGTGGTCGACCTGCGGGGCACCGCCGACGCCCTGGGGCGGCCGCTGCGGGTGACCGAGGTCTGCGTGGCCGACGAGCTGGCCGGCGCCGCCGAGCTGGTCATGGGCAAGTCGTCGGGCATCCCCGCCGCCGTCGTCCGGGGCGTGGACCCCTCGTGGCTGCGGGAGTCGTCGGTGCGGGCCGAGGTCGTCCGTCCCCCGGCCGAGGACCTGTTCCGCTGATCCCGGCCGCCCGCCCTCAGCCCGGGCGACGGAACCAGTCGAGGGTGGCGGCGCAGCCCTCGCCGACCGACGTCCACGGCTTCCACCCGAGGTGGATGGCGGCCCGCCCGGCGTCGAGCGCGCTGCGGGCCAGCTCGCCGGGCCGGGGCGGGGCGTAGGCGGCGGGCTGGGCCACCCCGGCGGCCCGGGCCAGGGTGTCGTAGAGGGCGTTGACCGACGTCTCCACGCCGGTGCCGACGTTGACCAGCAGCCCGCCGCCCCGCTCGGCGGCCCGGACGAAGGCGTCGACCACGTCGTCCACGAACACGAAGTCCCGGGTCTGGTCCCCGTCGCCGAAGATCGTGCACCGCTCCCCGGCCAGCAGCCGGCCGGCGAAGATGGCGACCACGCCGGCCTCCCCGTGGGGGTCCTGGCGGGGCCCGTACACGTTGGCCAGGGCCAGGGAGGTGAACTCCAGGTCGTGCAGCTCCCGGTAGGCGGCCAAGTAGTCGCCGGCCGCCTTCTTGGCCACCCCGTAGGGCGACTCCGGCCGCTGCTGGTGCGACTCCCGCGCGGGCAGGTCCTCGGGGGCGACGGTGCCGTAGATGGTCCCCCCGCTCGACGCGAAGACGACCTTGCGGGACCCGGCCCGACGGGCTCCCTCCAGCACCTTGATCGTTCCCAGGATGTTGACCTCGGCGTCGAACGCCGGGCGGGACACCGACACCCGCACGTCGGCCTGGGCGGCCAGGTGGAACACCACCTCGGGCCGGCGCCGGGCGATCAGCTCCACCACCTGGTCGGAGCGGACGTCGAGGCGGTGGAAGGTGAAGTCGAAGGCGGGGTCGGAGCGGGCGTCGGCCAGGTTGGCGAACGACCCGGCGGAGAGGTCGTCGACCACGTCCACCGCGTGGCCCTCGGCGAGCAGGCGGTCGACGAGGGTCGACCCGATGAACCCGGCGCCGCCGGTGACCAGGGTCCTCACCGGGCCCGGCCCGTCACTCGGGCGTGGCCGGCAGGCGGACGCCGACCAGCCGGGCGCCGCCGTCCACCTCGACGCCCTCGCCCACCACCGACAGCCCGACCACCTCGGCCTCCTCCCCGATCACCGCACCGGGCCCGACGATGGAGCCGACCACCACGGCGCCGTGCCGGACGACCGCCCCCGGCAGCAGGACCGACCCCTCGACGGTGGCCCCGTCCACCCGGCACCCGGCGCCCACCACCGACCGGTCGACCACCGCCCCCTTGCCCACGTAGGCGGCGTCGCCCACCAGGGAGCCGGGGCCGACGTCGGCGTCCAGCACCGGCCCGCCCAGCACCCAGCCGCCCTCCTCGGTCCGGCGGGCGCCCGGCGCCGGCGGCTGGCACTCCGGGCCGGCGAGGTGGAGGTTGGCGGCCAGGTACAGCCCGGGCGTTCCCGTGTCGGTCCAGTAGGAGTCCGACGCCAGGGCGAACAACGACCCCTCGGCGGCCAGCGCCGGGAACGTCTCCCGCTCGATGTTGACCCGCCGCCCGCCCGGGATGCGGTCCACCACGTCGGGCTCCAGCACGTAGAAGCCGGCGTTGACCAGGTTGGTGGGCGCCAGGTGGCGCGGCGGCTTCTCGATGAACGCCGTGACCCGGCCGTCGCCGTCGGTCGGCACCACCCCGAACGTCGACGGGTCCTCCATGGGGGTGAGGGCGATGGTCCCCCGCCCCCCCGCCTCCCGGTGGAAGCGGACCAGGGCGGAGAGGTCCACGTCGGAGAGGACGTCGCCGTTGACGACCAGGAAGGTGTCGCCCACGGCGGCGTGGCGGGCGGCGAAGCGGATGGCCCCCGCGGTGTCCAGCGGCTCGGGCTCCACCGCGTAGTCGAGCGACACGCCGGCGCAGCGGTCGTCGGGGAAGGCGGCCAGGAAGGCGTCGGGGCGGTACCCCATGGACAGGGTCACCGAGTCGATGCCGTGAGCGGCCAGGTGGCCGAGCACCCTCTCGATCATGGCCACCTCGGCCACCGGCAGCATCTGCTTGGGCGCGGTGAGGGTGAGGGGCCGCAGGCGGGTCCCCTGGCCGCCGACGAGGACGACCGCCCTCACGGCGACGAGCTGGGCGTCGGGGCCGCGGTGGTGGCGGTGGTGGGGTCGGTGCCGGGCGGTGCGGAGGTGTCGGTGCCGGCGCCCTCCGGGGCCGACGTGGCGGTGGTGGCGTCGGCACCCTGGGGGACGGACGCCTCCGGGTTGGAGACGGGCGACACGTCGCTCAGGTTGTCGAGCTGGCTGGCCGAGGGCGGCTCCTCGGGGATGTCGGCTCCCGACGGCGCGAAGGCGAGGACCAGCCGGTCGCGGTCGCGCAGGCGGATCTTCTTCGGGTCGCCGGTCCGCTCGTCGCCGTTCAGGAAGACCCGGAGCTCGCCATCCCCGTCCTGGCCCTCGCAGGTGTCGCCGTCCTCGTACCGGGTGCCCCCCGGCACCTGGATGGAGTCGCTGGAGACCTCGAGCCCCACCGTGTCGGCGAACACGCCGAAGGTGGCGTTGCGCCCGGAGACGGCACGGGTGAAGGGGTGGATGTGGATGACACCGTCGTTGTGGGTGTGGATGCCGCTGGGGTCGCGGTCGCTCTGGATGGCGGGGACGAACTCGTCGCAGATGTAGATGCCGTAGGCGGCGTGCCAGTGGTCGCCCGGGAAGCTCTTGCTGGGCGCCGGCGGGCGGGGCTTCTCCGACTTGAGGGGGTTGGAGGCCGCCTGGCGCTCGTTGCGGCTGGTGAGGACCAGCAGGCTCCCGAGGACGACGACCATGGTCATCGCCCCGTACCAGCCCCACGGCCGCGCCCCCCGGGTGGTGCGGCCGCCCCCGGTGCTGGCCGCCCGCGACACCTTCTTGTTGCTCGAAGCCTTGCCCATGGGGTCGAAGCTACCGTGCCTTCACCGCGTCCAGGGACCGACGGGCGCACTCCACGGCGGCCCGCACGGCCAGCCCGGCCGCCACCGCCGGCGCCAGCGCCGCCTTCGCGCCGGTCGCCGTGCGCCGGTAGAAGCGCAGCAGCGACCGGTGGTGCTCCACGATCATCCGGTAGGGCGCCTGGTCGCTGGAGACGCCCTGGACGTGGACGACCCGGGCCGCCGGCTCGAAGGCGACCCCCCAGCCCGCCCGGCGGGCCCGCCAGCACAGGTCGACGTCCTCGACGTACATGAAGTAGGCCTCGTCGAAGCCGCCCACCTCCTCCCAGGCGCTCCGCCGGGCGAGGAAGCAGGCGCCCGACACCCAGTCGACCGCCGCCGGCCGAGCCCGGTCGAAGTCGAGCATCCGGTACCGGCGGGTGTACCGGTTGCCGGGGGCGAACCGCCCCAGGAAGGCGTGGCCCACCGCCACCACCAGGTCGGGGAAGCGACGGGGCGACGGGTAGAGGCTCCCGTCCACGTTCTCCACCGCCGGCCCGACGATGCCGACCCGGTGGTCGCCGGCCAGGGCGCCGGCCAGGGCCTTCACCGTTCCCGGCTCGACCACCACGTCGGAGTTGCACACCAGCAGCAGCTCACCGGTCGCCACCGCGGCCCCCCGGTTGGCGGCGGCCCCGTAGCCGAGGTTGGCGCCGGTGCCGACGACGCGGGCGTCGGGGTCCGACGCCGCCAGGGCCCACGTCGAGCCGTCCGACGAGTCGTTGTCGGCCACCACCACGTCCTCGATGCCCTCGTCCCGCAGGCTGCGCACGCACTCCAGCAGGTGGTCGCGGGCGTTGAAGTTGACGACCACCGCGCTGACCGAGGGGGCGGGGCTCACCGGGGGCGCCCGGGCCGGGCGAAGCGGTACCGGACCAGCGCCCGCAGCGCCCGCCAGGTGTCGCGGGGCTCGTACTTGCGCCCCTCGCCGTCCTCCCTCCCGGCGAAGGAGATGGGCACCTCGTAGATGCGCACGCCGGCCCGGAGCAGCTTGGCGGTGACCTCGGGCTCGAACTCGAAGCGCTCCGACTCGATGGTGATGGACTCCAGCAGCGTGCGGTCGAACAGCTTGTAGCACGTCTCCACGTCCGACAGGTTCGTGTTGTAGAGCACGTCGGTGACCAGGGAGAGGAACCGGTTCCCCAGGTGGGTGGCGTAGGTGGTGGTGCGCCGGGCGCCCAGGAAGCGGCTGCCGTAGACGACCTGGGCCGTGCCCCGCAGCAGGGGGGCGAGCAGGGCGGGCCAGTCCTCGGGATCGTACTCCAGGTCGGCGTCCTGGATGAGGACCACGTCGCCCCGCGCCCGGGCCAGCGCGGTGCGGATGCAGGCCGCCTTGCCCCGGTTGGCGTCGTGGCGCAGCACCAGGACGGTGGAGTCCTCGATGGCGGAGAGCACCTTGTCGGTCCCGTCGGTGGACCCGTCGTCGACCACCACGATCTCCAGGTCGAGGGCGCCGGGGAGCTCGACCCGCCGCATGCGCCGCAGGATCTCGCCAACGGTGGTGCGCTCGTTGTACACGGGGACCAGGACCGACAGGCGCCGGTAGGCGGGTGCCGGGGCGCCGTGGCCTTCGGCGCCCCGCTCAGGCGCCACGGGCCAGCGCCTCCTCGAGCCAGGCCGCGGTGCGGGCGAGCCCGGTGCGCAGGTCGACCTCGGGCTCCCAGCCGAAGAGGCGGCGGGCGAGGGAGATGTCGGGGCGGCGGCGGGCGGGGTCGTCCACCGGCAGGGGCTCGAAGGCCATCTCCGACGCCGAGCCGGTGACCTCCACGGCCAGCCGGGCCAGGTCCAGCACGGTGTGCTCGGTCGGGTTGCCGACGTTGACGGGCCCCACGTGGTCGCAGTCCAGCACTCCGAGCAGGCCGCGGACCTCGTCGTCGACGTAGCAGAAGCTGCGGGTCTGCGAGCCGTCGCCGTAGACCGTCACCGGCTTGCCCCGGATGGCCTGCACGAGGAAGTTGGACACCGCCCGGCCGTCGTCGGCCCGCATGCGGGGGCCGAAGGTGTTGAAGATGCGGGCGATGCGCACGTCGACGCCGTGGTACCGGTGGTACGCCATCGTCATGGCCTCGGCGAAGCGCTTGGCCTCGTCGTACACGCCCCGGGGGCCGACGGGGTTGACGTTGCCCCAGTAGTCCTCGGCCTGGGGGTGGACGAGGGGGTCGCCGTAGACCTCGCTGGTGGACGCCAGGAGGAAGCGGGCGCCCTTGTCCTTGGCCAGGCCCAGGAGGTGGTGGGTGCCGCGGCTGCCCACCTTGAGGATCTGGATGGGCATGCGGTCGAAGTCGGCAGGGCTGGCCGGGCTGGCGAAGTGGAGGACGGCGTCGACCGGCCCGGGCACGTGCACGAAGTCGGAGACGTCGTGGTGCTGGAAGGAGAACCGGGCGTCGCCGAACAGGTGGGCCAGGTTGTCGAGCCGGCCGGTGAGCAGGTTGTCGATGGCCACGACCTCGTCGCCCCGCCCCACCAGCCGGTCGCACAGGTGGGAGCCGATGAAGCCGGCGGCGCCCGTCACCACCACCCTCACCGGCCCATCCCCTCGTAGGAGAACCCCTTGCGCCGGGCCCCGGCGGGGTCGAGCAGGTTGCGGGCGTCGACGATGCGGGGGTGGGCCATGGCGTCGCGGACCTTGTCGAGGTCCAGCCAGCGGAAGTCGTCCCACTCGGTGAGCACCACCAGCACGCCGGCGCCGTCGCAGGCCGCGTAGGGGTCCCCCACCCGGGCGATGTCGTCCAGCCCGGCCGGCGAGGCGGCCGGGTCGTAGGCCCGCACGGCGGCGCCCCGGGCCGTGAGGCGGCGGATGACCTCCACCGCCGGCGAGTCCCGGGTGTCGTCGGTGCGGGCCTTGAACGTCAGCCCCCAGGCGGCGACCGCCGTGCCGGCGACCGACCCGCCCACCATGCGCTCCACCTTGGCGACGACCCGCTCGTACTGCTGCTCGTTCACCGCCACCACGCCCCGCAGGAGGCTGAAGTCGTACCCGGCGTCGTCGCCGATGCGCACGAGCGCCCGGGTGTCCTTGGGGAAGCACGACCCGCCCCACCCGGGGCCGGGCTTCAGGAACTCGAAGCCGATGCGCTTGTCGTAGCCCATGCCCAGCACCACCTCGCGCACGTCGGCGCCCACCGCCTCGCACAGGTTGGCGATGGCGTTGACGAACGACACCTTGGTGGCCAGGAAGGCGTTGGACGCGTACTTGATGGTCTCCGCCGACGCCGGGTCGGTGACGATGAGCGGCGCCTCCAGGCGCTCGAACAGCGCCGCCACCCGCATGGCGGCCCGGTGGTCGACGCTGCCGATGACGATGCGGTCGGGGTGGAGGCAGTCGTGCACCGCCGAGCCCTCGCGGAGGAACTCGGGGTTGGACACGACGGCCACGTCGCCGCGGCCGAGGGCCTGCTCGACCACCAGGGTGGAGCCGACCGGCACGGTGGACTTGTTGACCACCACGGCGTCGCTGGCCAGCGCGGGGGCGATCTGGCGGGCGGCCGCCTGCACGAAGCTCATGTCCGCCGAGCCGTCGTCGCCCTGCGGGGTGGGGACGCACAGGAACACGAACTCGGCGTCGCCCACCGCCGTCTCGGCGCCGAGGACGAACGACAGGCGGTGCCCGTCCAGCCCCTCCCGGACCAGCTCCTCCAGGCCCGCCTCGAAGATGGGGATCTCGCCGCGGTTGAGGCGCTCTACCTTGTCGGGCACCACGTCGGCGCAGACCACGTCGTGGCCCAGGTGGGCGAGGTAGGCGCCGGTGGTGAGGCCGACGTAGCCCGTCCCCACCACGGCGACGCGGCTCACCACCGGCTCACGGCGCGCGGTGGGCGGCCGCCGCCCGGCGCTCCAGGAGGGAGGCGACGAGGCGCTCCAGCGACTCGCGGTAGTGCGGCAGCAGCGGGAGCCCGGACAGGCGCAGGGCGGCGTTGTCCAGCACCGCCCACGCCGGGCGGGGCGCCGGGCGGGCGGGCCGCAGGTCGGCGGTGGCGACGGGCCGCAC
>JBOGHR010000420.1:0-19839 GCA_050744905.1 Acidimicrobiales bacterium | reverse complement strand
ACTCCGACGGAGTCGCATCGTGCACGATGCCGGTCAGGAGATGGGCCGCGGTGATCGCCAACGGCGGCTTCACCGCCACCTTCCACGGCACCGCCGGTTACCTGTCCTCCACCGCCGAAGGACAACGAATCGCCTGAGTCGAGGCGTGGCGCAGCCCTCGCCGCACCGCGGGGCGGCGTGGCACGGTCTGCCGGGCTCGGAGGAACGCAGGGCACCGATACCCCTGACCACTGCTGCATCCCCTACACCAAGAGGTGCATCGTGGGTGCCGACGGGCCGCACCAACATCGAGATCGACGACGAGTTGGTGAGGAAGGTGATGCCGCGGTACGCCCTTGACCTCCAAACGCGCCGCTGTCGACCGGGCGGCCTCCAGCCTGACGACGACGATGACGACGTCCGTCGTTACAGAATCGGTGGCGTCCAGCACACCGCCTCATCGCGAGTATGGTCTGGATCAGCCAGCGAGCCGTGGCGGGAAATGCGACCCGTGCGTGACCGGTCCTGCAGTCCACCGACGTGTCCCATGGCGAGCTCAAAGACCATGAAGGGGCGTCCGCCGAGCAAACACCTTGAAGGAGGGTTCGCCGACCACTACGCTCACGCCGGCCCCTGCACACGGTGGCCGCCGCCGCGCCTGGCTCACGGACGGGAGGAGCGCGAGGTGGAACTCCGACTGGATCTTCTGGGCAAGCCAGCGGTTCACGGCAATGGCTCCTCGGACGTAGAAATCCCGTTGAGCCTCCAGCCGTTCCTCGGCTATCTAGGCGTCGAACGACCGGCCGTCTGCCACCGCGAACGCATGATTGATGCTTTGTGGCCTCGGCTTGCCCCCGATCAAGGTCGCCGCAGGCTCAACACTGTGGTGTGGCGAGCACGAGCCCTGTTCGGTGCGGCCCGCGAGGTCGTGCACACCTCGCGCACCGGGCACATTGCGCTCGACCTTGGGACTGTCGACGTCGACATCGCGCCGACAGTGGCCGCGCTGAGCGACGAGAACCGATCGGCCGCGACACGCGCTGATCCGCGCGCCATGGCCCAGCTCCAACAGGCCGTGCTGACCGACGCCGAGGACTTCCTTGTCGGATGTTACGACGACTGGGTTATGCAGGCGCGCAACCAACTGCGCCTCACGATTATCAGTGGGATCGAGACGTTGTTGGCGACAGCATCGAGTGCCGATGAAGCCATTCTCTGGGCTGAGCTCCTGGTGCGACGAGATCCGCTACGCGAGGACGCCCACCGCCGCCTCATTCGCCTGTACGCCGAGGGAGGCCGCCGCTCCGACGCCCTGAGGCAGTACGAGGTCTGCGAACGGCGTCTGCGGGAGGACCTGGGCGTTGAACCGTTGATCGAGACCACGCTCGTGGCGACAGCCGTACGAGAGGGCCTCGAACCCCTCAAGGTTCGTGAGCCCGACCCGGTGTGCGCTCTCCGGGAGATGCAGCGAGCACTGGCGTCGTGCCAGCTGGCCGTAGAGCAGATCGAGACGGCCATCACGTCGCTCCCGACAAGCTGATCAACCGAGCTGCCGAAGGCGGTTCCGACGCGCTCGCCGTCCTCCTATGAAGGCCGACCGACCCCGTGATCGGGCCGCGATCGCACGGTGATCGGCGCGTGATCGCTCCGGCGTAGGAACAGCCGATGGGTCGAGGGCAGTCGCACCTCGCGCTGTCGTGACGAGACAGGAGATAACGGTGCAGATCCACGCCTGGCTGGAACAGCGGGAACTCCCGGGCATGGCGCCTGCGCTTCGGGCGCGGCTCACGGTTCCGGGGTCCGACATTGCCGCCGGCGCAGGCTCTCTGGAGGAGATCCACCAATGCGTCGACCGGCTGCTGCGCCATGCCGGACTGATCGGCCCCGGGGCGGAGGAGGATGCCTGATGCCCGTCTCCACCGGGGGCGCGGGCTCCGGGGTCCACGGCACCATGTCGCAGCCCACGACTCACGCCTGCGTGCACGGGGCCGTCGACGATCACGGCGGTCGCGGACGCTGGCGGGTTCCACCCGTGCCGCGCCGGACACCATGATCCGCGAGGTTTCCGAGACGCTCGTCGATGTCATCGAGCAAGCCACGCCCGACCTTGGATCGTGGGTGGAGCTCTCCTCGCTGTCGGCGGCCGACAACGACCCCACTGCGCGCCGCCTCGCCATCGCGCTGTATGCGGTCGAGCCGCACCCACACCTGGTGAACCGGCCTCTGGTGTCCTCCCCGGCCGGCTACGTCCGAGCCCCCCTTGCCCTCCGCCTGCACTACCTCGCGTGTTACATCGGCGACCACGACGAGGCCCAGTCGCGGCTGGCGCGGGTCGTCAGCGTCTTCCACACGACGCCGATCATCGGACCGGCCGAGATGTCCCCGACGCTTGCGCAGGAGGTCGCGACGCTCACCGTCCGGCTCGTGACTACGACGGCGGACGAGCGCAACCAGATCTGGGGCGCGCTCGGGAGGTCCGCTCGACTGGCTCTCTTCTACGACGTCGACGTCGCCCCGGTGGACCTCATCGCCCACGACGGCGCAGGCGCGGTCCAGACCCACCGGATCGACTACGTGGCGGCGACATGACCATCGCGACGACGACGGTACGGCTCACTCACCGTGTCCGCCTGCGGCACACGGCGACCGGAGAGGTGATCGAGCCGGTGCGCGCCAGCGGCGTCCTGCCCTACGGGTGGGCGATGCGCGTGCGCGGTGGCGACGTCGTGGTCACCGCGCGTGATGGAGCCCGGGTGCCCGCCGCTGCGCCCGTCATCAGGGTCGCGATCGGGGACCTACGCCTTGCGGCCCTCGTGCAGACGCCGGCCGTCGACGTCACGCTGAGCACGGCCGACATCACGGTGGACGTCCACCCGGTGCCGATGACCCTCGACGTCGAGCTGTCCACGCCAACCACCGGCGACCCGCGCACCGGCCGCACGGTCACCGCCCGGGCCACCTCGGGCCCGACGCCGCGGCCGACCGTCGCGCTCGTGGAATCCGGTCCGGGCGTCTACGGCTCCGGTCCGGTCGTGTGGACTGCCGCCTTCACGCCGCTCGACCTGCTGGTCGACGGCGATCTGCTCCGCCAGCTCGCCGTGGACCATACCCGGCCCTCCACGCGCGTCCGACTCGTCGACACCACCTGACTCACGACACAAGGAGGGTCCTGTGACCTACCAGTCACCCGGCGTCTACATCGAGGAGGTCCCGTCGGGACCGCAGCCGATCGCCGCCGCATCTACGTCCGTCGTCGCCGTGATCGGCAACCTGCGCAAGGGCCCACTGCTCACGCCAACCCGGGTCACGGGCTGGTCGGACTTCGTGCGCAGCTTCGGGCCCGCACATGCGGGCGGGTACTCCGCCGAGGCGATGTACGGCTTCTTCGAGAACGGTGGCCCGGCCGCGTGGGTCGTGCGCGTCGACCCGTCCATCGCCGCCGCCTGGGACGTCAACGACTCCACTCCGGTGCTCTCCTTCGTCGCGACGGCGACCTCCCCGGGGAGCTGGGCGAACAGCCTCGCGCTCACCGTCGCCCCGGACACCACCGGTGGCGCCGGCAGCATGGCGCGGGCGGCGGTGTCCGGCACGGTCGCGGTGCCTGCGGGCACCATCGACATCCCCGTGTCGAGCTCCGGCGGCCTGACCGCCGGAGATGCTGTCGTGCTGCTCAACTCCGCCGGGACCATCACCAACGCCACCGTCAACACGGTGAGCGAGACGGTCGTGAACGTCACCTCAGCCGGCGCGATCCCGCTGGTCGCGGGGGACGTGATCGCCGCCCGTACCGGGGTGCTGACCACCGTCCCGCTGGCCGCCGGCTCCGGCATCAAGCCCGGTGACCTGCTGGTCGCCCGGCGCGCGGACGGGTCCCGGGTGACCGCCCTCGTCGCCACCGTCACCCGCTCAGGACCACGAATGGTGATCACCCTCACCGCACCGCTCGGGGCGGCCCTTGCCGGCGCCGGCCTCGCCCGGCGGTTCGCGAGGTTCCGCGGGTCCATCCCCGGCGGCGCCCCGACGTTCTCGCTCGGCCAGGTCACCTGGCAGATCCACCCGTCCCTGGTACCGGTCAACGCCGACAACCAGATGACCAACGCTCGGGCGGCGGTCTCGACCGGCGCCGTCGCGTCGTTCAGCGGTTCGAGCTTCGCCATGCCGGGCGGCCAGAACGCCCCGGCGGGCGCGGTGGAGATCGACGCCCAGGTGCGGGTCGCGGTCTACACCGAGGCGATCAACCTGGTCGCCGCGAGCGTCGCCGACGTGCTCTCCCGGTTCAGCTTCCTGCCGGTGGGCACCGCGATCCGTCTCACCAACGGAGCGCAGACGACGACGGTCACCCGGACCGGGGCCGCGACCGGCACGACCGCGGGGGACGCGCTCCCGCAGACCTTCACCACCGCGGCCTTCGTGCTCCCGACGGACGCGTCGAACGGCGTTGTCGTGCAGTGCGCGGTGCCGCCGGCCGTCGGGGAGTTCGTCGATTTCGGTGCGGACCGCCTGCGGATCACGGGCGTGGACAACCCGACCGGCACGGTCTACGTGCTCGACTTCACGGCCACGACGAACATCTCGGCCGCGAACATCCCGGCCGACCCGGGCCGCTTCGCGCTCGTGGCCTACACGTCGACGGCATTCTTCCCGCTGCGGTTCTCGCTTACCGTCGCTGAGAACGGGGCGCCGGTCGAGACGTTCACCGGCCTGGCCCTCGACCCGGCCCACCCGCAGTACTTCGCGCGAGACGGCGTCGTGAACGGCACCTCCGCCTTCATCACGGTCGCGCCCCGGGCGGGCGGAGCGCCGGCGATCTCGGAAACGAGCACGCCCGCATTCGCGGTCTCCACCCAGGCCGGGGTCGACAACCCGCCGACCAGCGCCGACTACAAGGCCGGCCTGCTCGCGCTCGAGGCGGAACCCGAGCCGGCCATGGTGGTCTGCCCGGACACCGTGACGTTCACCGACCCCCTGCTGGAGGCGGACCTCGTCGGTGCGGTAGTGACCCATTGCGAGGAGTTTCGGCGCTTTGCGATCATCGACGCCCGGGACATCGCCTCCGACACGGACCTCCTCGACTGGCGCAACACCACACTGTCCAGCACGTACGCGGCCCTGTACGCCCCCCACCTGATGGTGGTGAACATCGACCCGGACTCCTCCGACCGGTTCCGCACGGTGCCTCCGTCGGGGTTCGTCGCCGGGGTGTTCGCCCGCACCGACCGGGAGCGCGGCGTCTCGAAGGCGCCGGGCAACGAACGGGTGGCCGGCATCGTCGGACTGTCCCAGACGTACACCCAACGCCGGCAGGACCTGCTCAACCCGGGGTCCGTCAACCTCATCCGGGCCTTCCCGGGACGAGGCACGCGGATTTGGGGGGCACGCAACGCGACCGACGACACGACCTGGCGCTACGTCAACGTGCGGCGGCTGTTCAACTTCGTCGAGACGAGCGTCGAGAACGGCTCCCAGTGGGTGGTGTTCGAGCCGAACACCGCACCTACCTGGATCCGGATAAAGGTCTCGGTTGAGAACTTCCTCGACCAGCTGTGGCGTGCCGGGGCCCTGGCCGGCAACTCCCCCGAGCAGGCGTACCGGGTGCGGGTCGGCTACCCCGAGACCATGACCGCGACCGACATCGACCTCGGACTCGTCATCACCGAGGTCGCGATCGCTCCGGCCAAACCCGCCGAGTTCGTGGTCTTCCGCCTCAGCCAGCAGCAGCAGTCCGAATAGGAGAGGAGCAGCCTGATGAGCCCGTCCGCCGTGTCCTACCCTCTGACGACCCTGCACTTCGAGGTCAGTTGGGGCGATTCGCAGAACACCTCGAGCTTCTCCGAAGTGAGCGGCCTGACCATGGAGGCCGAGGTCGTGGAGTACCGCGGGGGCGCCGACAAGGCCCTCTCGACACGCAAGCTGCCCGGGCTGAAGAAGGCCAGCAACGTCACGATGGCACGCGGCATCATGCCGGCAGAGGCTGGCAACGGGCTGTTCGATTGGTACAACACCATCGTCGCCGGGAGCGTGGCGCGGCGGGACGTGACGGTCAGCCTCCTGAACGAGGAGCGCACGCCGGTCATGACGTGGAAGATCCAGGGTGCCTGGCCGGTCAAGATCGAGGGCCCGGGGCTGAAGTCCACAGGCACCGACGTCGCGGTGGAGAAGGTCGAGTTTGCCTGCGAGAGCATCGGCATCGAGGTGCCGTGAGCCTTCCCATCTCGGCGCCGACCACGCTTCCCTACCTCGGAGCCCACTTCGTGCTGGCCGTCGACGGCCTCACCTCGGTGAGCTTTTCCAAGTGCTCGGGGTTGGCCGGCGACATCGGCGTGGAGGAGTACGTCGAGGGCGGGGAGAACCGGTTCGCCCACCGGCTGCCGGTGCGCGGGTCCTTCCCCAACGTCGTGCTGACCCAGGGCGCGGGCCCCTCCACCGAGCTGTGGCGCTGGTTCTTCGAGTACCTCGTGACCGGCCGGGTGGCCCCCCGGGACGGGCAGGTCTCGCTCATGTCCACGGTGGAGGGAGCGTTGGCCCCCGTGCGGGTCTGGGCGTTCCGCAAGGGCTGGCCGGTGAAGATGACCGGGCCGGACCTGGACGCACAGTCCGGTGCGGTGGCGGTGGAGTCCGTGGAGATCGCCCACCACGGCCTGCACCTGGCGACGGTGGCCGTCTGATGGCCGTCGTCATCTCGGAGATCCTCACCGAGGTGGTGCTCAAGGGTGAGACGCCCGACGGTGCGGCGACGCCGGGCGGGGCGGGTACGGCGGCAGGTGGAGGACTGCCGGAGGACGCCATGGATGCCGTCGTCCGACGCGCCACCGAGCGGGTGCTCGAGGCCCTGCGCCGAGAGTGGGACCGCTGATGCTGGACGTCACCCAACTCACGAAGCTCACCATCGAGCCCTACCGCGACCAGGAGTTCACCGATGTCGCCGGGCCGCCGTGGCGCGTCCTGCTCAACCCGACCGAGCTGGCCTTCTCCCGCAAGAACAACTACCAGGCCACGCCATCGGCCGGGTCGTCGGCACCGCAGCAGTCCTACGGCGGCGGCGAGCCGGATCAGGTGCAGGTCGACCTGCTGCTGGACGGCAGCGGGGTGATCGACGCCGGGGTGTCGGTGGGCGAGAAGCTCGACGGGCTGCTGGCATTCACCGAGTTCCAGGCCGACACGCACCAGCCGTACTACGTGCACGCGTACTGGGGCCGGTTCGACTTCCGCGGCGTGCTCACTCAGGTCGACGTGACGTACAAGCTCTTCGACAGGGACGGCGAGCCCTTGCGCGCCACGGTGAAGCTCACCCTCAAGGAGGTCATCGCCCCGACCGAGCTCGCCGCCGAGGAGCGCCGCGAGTCCCCCGACCTGTACCAGACATGGCTGGTCGCCGAGGGCGAGCGCTTGGACGCGATCGCATATCGCGTCTACGGAGACCCTGGATTCTGGCGACCGCTGGCCGCGGCGAACGGCTTGCGCAACCCCGGCGGCATCGCTGCGGGCCAGACCCTCCGGCTCCCTCCGAAAGACAAGGGCGTGGGCCGCCCCCGGGCCCCTGCACCCGGGCGATGAACCGCCACGGCACGACGGAGACGCCCGACCGCCCCGAGTTCGAGGTGCGCATGGCCGGGACGGCCGTGCCGGCGCTGGTGCAGCGCGACATCGTGGAGATCGACGTCGCGGAGGAGGTCGGCCGGCACGGGCGGCTCGGCCTGCTGGTGCAGAACTGGGACCCCGACACCCGCACCGTGCGACACAGCGATGACGGCCCGTTCGCCCCCGGCGCCGAGGTCGAGGTGCTGATCGGCTACCACGCCGAACTGACATCGGTGTTCTCCGGCTTGGTCGCCGCGGTGACCACGCACTTCCCGGCCGGTGGCCAGCCGGTTCTCCGCGTCGAGGCACGGTCACGGTCCATCCTGCTCGCACACCCGCCACGGTCCCGCCAGCTCGAGGACGTCAGCGACGCCGACGTCGTCTCAGCCGTCGCCGCCGACTACTCCCTGACCACCGACGCCGAGAGCGGCGTCACCCGTCCGGCCGTGGTCAGCGACCGGCGCAGCGACTGGGACATGCTTACCTCACGCGCCTCTGAGCTCGGCTGGGTCACCTATGTGCGGGACACCATGCTGATCTTCCGGCCGCCCGCGGAGCAGGCGGCCCCGATCGAGCTGGAGTACGGGCGCAACGTCACCGAGCTGCACCTGACGCAGGACCTGACCGGCGCGGTGGAATCGGTGGTCGGTGCCGGCTGGGACGTCGACACCCTCGATGCCCTCGAGTCCCAAGTCGGCGCCACCCAGGCCGGGCTCGACCTCGGGGAGCGTACCGACCACGGCGCAGCCGTGTCCGACGCGGGATGGCCGCTCCGGGAGGAGCGCGCCGCCCGGGCCTCGCTCCCGGCGACCGATCAGGCCGACGCAATGGCCCTCGGTCGCCAGCGCGCGGCGGCGCTCGCCCACTACCACGGCTACGGCGAGGTGGTCGGGAACCCGGCGCTGCGATGCGACGGCTGGCTGAGCGTGACCGGCGTCGGCGCCCGGATGTCTGGGCCCCACTACGTGACCGCCGCTCGGCACCGGCTCTCGGCGCGGGGCTATCGGACCGAGTTCCAGGTCGGGAGCCCGCCGGCCCTCCTGCCCCCGGCACCGCACCCCGGCCGGCCGGCGCCGATCACCATCGGGGTTGTCGTCTCGCTGGAGGACCCCAACGGGATGAACCGGGTGCAGGTCCGGTTGCCCTGGCGGGGAGAGACCGGCGACGGCGTCTGGGCCCGCCTGGCGACGCTGGACGCCGGCGACGGCTTCGGCACGGTGTTCGTGCCCGGCCTCGGGCAGGAAGTGCTGGTTGCGCCGCTGGACGGGGATGACGCGTCCCTCGTGGTCCTCGGCTCGCTGTTCAACGGGGCGCAGGCCCCACCGGTCACGGTGAGCGACGACGAGAACCTGGTCCGCGCTGTCGTGAGCCCCGACGGGCACCGGATCACGCTCGAGGACGGGAACGCCAGCGCGGTCACGATCGAGACGCCGGCCGGGAACATGCTGCGCCTCGCGGAGGCGGACTCCGAGGTCACCCTGACCCACGGGAAGTCCGGGAACGGGATCCGGTTGTCCGACGACGGCATCGAGCTCACCGCAGTCAAGGGGGATGTCGTGGTCAAGGCCGGCTCCGGCAAGGTCAAGCTCGACGCAATCGGCATCGAGGGCAAGTCCTCCGGTCCGGCCAAGCTCGAGAGCTCGGCCACCTTCGAGGTGAAGGCCTCCGCGACCCTCGGCCTCAAGGGCGCGCTCGTCAACATCAACTAGCACGGACGCGGAAGGAGGGACACAATGCCCGGCGCCGCACGGGTCGGGGACCCCACAGTCCACGGCGGAACCGTCGTCGGGCCCGGGGTCGCGACGGTGTTGGTCGGCGGCATGCCGGCCGCCGTCCTGGGCGACATGCATGCATGCGCCATCCCGCCGCCCTCGCACATCCCGTCCTCGCCGTTCGTCGCAGGGTCGACAACGGTGATGATCGGGGGCCGGCCGGCGCTGCGCGCCTCGGACTGCTGCGGATGCGGAGCCAGCGTCGCCGTGGGCTGCCCGACAGTGGTGATCGCATGACCTACGGCGACGACCCGCACCTCGGCCGGGGCTGGGCCTTCCCGCCGCGCTGGGCCCTCGAGGACGGAGCGGAGGCGGCCGTGCTGGCCACCTCCGACGGCGTCCGGCACGTCCAGGAGGCGATGCGCGTGCTCCTGCGAACCGGAGTAGGTGCCCGCGTGATGCGACCGACGCTCGGCGCCGGCGTCGACCGGTACGTGTTCGAGCCGCGGACGACCGACGTCTGCTACCGGCTCGCCCACGACGTCGAGCGCGCCCTGCTCCTCTGGGAGCCCCGGGTCATCGTCGATGCGGTCGAGGCGGTGCTGGCCGGCGAGGCAGACGAGCGGATCGACGTGCGCATCCAGTACCGCCTCGACCGGCACTCCCGGCCGGACAACCTGGTGATCCCGTTCTTCGTCCAGGGTCCCTCGTGAGCCGCCTGCCCGACGACGTCCGCGCCGCCCTGGCGAGGGCCGCCGGCCTGATCGCCTACGACGAGGGCCACACCTGGCGCGATGTCCTGTTCACCGGGCCGGACGAGACCGACCTGTCCCAGCCCGGGGATCCTGACCGCGCCCTGCTCACCGCCCTGACGCAGGAGTACCCCGAGCTGGACGCGCACGGCGACACCCTTCCGGCACGTGCGCACCTGGACTGGCTCCAATGGATCCTCGAGATCCCGCGTCTGCCGGTGGTGCCGGACACCGTGGTGGCGCACGCTACCGTCGACCCCAAGCTGGCCCCAGCCGTCGTCGCCAAGGGCACCGTCCTGCGCGGCGGCAAGGACGCATTCGGCACCGAGCGCCGGTACGTGACGGACGACGCGCTCACGGCGCACGGCGCGACCGTCACCGCGGTCCTCAGCCATGTGCCGGGCGGCGACCCGGTCGGGCTGCCCGGCCTGGTCGCCAAGGCCGAGCCCTACCCGCTTACGCCGACGGCCGGCACCCCCGCACCGCATCGACTGCGCTTGTACAGCCCGGTACTTGCGTTCGAGGGCGGAACCATGACAGTCCGCGTCACGCTCACCGGGGCGGGGTCGGCGTCCGGCCTCGCCCCCGCCATCTGGCGGTACCCCCGCGCCGACGGGAAGATCGGGTTGGCCACGGGCGCGGTCGTCGGCAACGAGGTGACGGTCGTCCTGACCGACGGGTGCGGCCTCGCCGAGGGCACCGGGGGCGACCCCTGGCTGGAGGCGAGCATCCCGCCGGCCCAGGCTCTGCCGACCTCGCTCACCTTCAACCAGGCGAAGCTGCAGGTCACCCACCGCACGCCGCTCGTCCCACAGGCCGCGTACCTCAACGACGGCGCGCTCGACGTGACCAAGGAGTTCCAGCCGTTCGGCGCCGCGGCCAAGCGGGGGGACGCCCTGTACCTGCGCAGCGACGAGGCATTCGGCAAGCCGCTCGCGACCGTCACTGTGAGCATCCTCGTGATGCAGGAGGGCGGCGCGCCGCTCACGTCCGCGGGCGGAGGCAGCGGCATCCCGGACTACGTGGCCACCGAGATCTCCTCCTCGCTGGGCTATCTGGAGTCCAATTGGGGCGGAACGATCTCAGCGGAGATCCAGGGCGTCTTCGACCTCATCACCGGCCTGGTGAGCATCACGACGACACCGCACGTGGAGTGGCAGCGCCGCGTCGACGGCGACTGGCAGACCTTCAGGGACGTCGGCGCACAGATGACCGGGTTCACCGGCGCTCCCGTGAGCGGCGCGGTGTGCTCCGAGCTCGCGGTCGTCGGAGGGGAGGCGGGCCACCTGGTGCGCGCCTTCCTATCCGAGGGCGACTTCGGCTGGACGGACTACCAGCAGAAGATCGCGGCGTTCGCGACGAGCGCCGTGGCGGGCGGCAACCCGACCATGCCCACTCCGCCGGTGCCCCCGATCGTGTCTCGGGTCACCTTCGCCTACACGACTGCCTCCGTGGCGGCCTCGAAGGTGGAGGCGCTGAACGGCTGGGCCACGACCCGGCAGGCCGGACCGGGCCCCTTCCAGCCGTTCACGCGGTCCGTCTCCCCGGCTGGCGACACCGGAATGGTGGCCCTCGGCCTCGACCTGCCCGTCGCGGCGATCGGATCGACGGTCTCGGTGTACCTCGGGGTGGAGTCCGCGTCACCGTGCGGCTCGAGCACCGACCCGGAGGGAGCGCGCTGGGAGTGGTGGGACGGCGCGGCGTGGCAGCCCCTGGCGGTCGCGGACGGCTCCCGCCTGTTGCGCGAGTCCGGCCTGCTGCGGTTCGTCGCGCCTGAGGGCTGGGCGGTCGGCTGCACCGCCGTGTCGGCCGACGCCGGGCGCTGGGTGCGCATGGTCACCGGCGCCCCCGAGCGGCTCGGGGTGGTCACCTCGGTGACCCCGGACGCCGTCGTTGCGACGTACCTCAGCCAGGCACCCGACCCGGCCACCGACCCCAGCCCAGCAATCGCCCTTCCGGTGGGGACCATCAAAGGCACGCTGTCCCCCGTGGCCGGGGTCAAGAAGGTCACCAACCTGGCGGGCGTCCGAGGCCGGGGGCCGGAGCACGACGCGTCCTACCGGCGCCGGGCGTCCGCGCTGGCCCGGCACCGCGGCCGGGCGGTGACCGCATGGGATTACGAGGAAATCGTGGCCGTCGAGTTTCCCGAGGTAGCGGCCGTGCGGTGCCTGCCGCACACCGGCCCCGGCGGGGTACGCCTCGCGGGCGGCGTCGGCCTGGTGGTCCTCCCTGATCGGCCCCTGGACCCGACGCCGCGCCCGTCTGTCAGCCTGGCCGGCCGGATCACCGACGTGCTGGCGCCGATGACGGGCCTGCACGCCGACCCCACAGTGCTGTGCGCCTTGTTCGTTCCGGTGACGGTGACCGCGGACATCCTGCTCCGCCGCAGGATCGCCGCGCTGACCGGGCGCGGTGCCGTGGCCTCCGCGCTCGAGGCCTGGCTGCACCCGGGGAGCGCGACGCCGACCCGCTGGGGCCGCAGCTTGTTCCGCTCGTCTCTGGACGCGTTCCTCGACGGCCTGCCCGAGGTGGACACGGTCCAGACGGTGAGCATGCGGGGGCCGGACGGTTTGGCGACCGAGCTGGTCGAGGTCGATCCGTGCCGGGGCCTGTTCTGCTCCTCCGCCGCACACACCATCGCCGTGAAGGAGCAGCTCTGAGCATCCAGCCCGTCGCCGCCTTCACGCCCGTGGCGCCCGACGCCGACTGGGAGGGTGTGCGCGTGCGGCTGATGGGCGCACTGGCTGCGCATTCGTCCACGACGTGGAGCGACCACAACGCCATCGAACCGGGGGTGACCCTGGCCGAAGCGGCGGCATTCGGGCTCGCCGACCTGCACTACCGCACCGCCACCCGGACGTCGGCCTGGCCGCTCGAAGTGGCGGCGTGGGAGCTGGCGGCGGACCGGCACTGGCACGCGACCCTGCCGCCCGGCGATATGGCCGCGCTCGCCGAAGTCCTCGCAGGGCCCGCACCGGGAAGCCCGGGGCGGTCCGTCGCGCGCGTCCTCGAGCCGCTGATCCGGGCGTGCGCCGCGCCGGGCGACGCGCTCGCGCTGCTCGCGCAGGCCCCCTGGGCCGGCACCTTCACGGCGCCGCAGACCCCGGTGGCGGTTGCGCTCCTGCGCGCCGGGCTGGTGCGGCGCCTGGCCCACGAGCTCACCGACCTCGTCGCCACCGTCGTCGACGCAGCACGGACGGCCGGCGGGACCGTGGCCGAGCGGGACGCCCGCGCCGCCGAGGCCCTGGCGACGGCAGTCCCGTTGTGGCCGGGCGAGCTGGCCGCCGTCGTGCGCCGGGAGCGTCGACGCCGGTCGTCGGCCGCCATGCTGGACCACCTGGACGCGATCCTCGCAGCGAAGACCGCGCCCGCGGTGACCGCGGTGCGCGCCGACCTCGCGGCCGCCGACCTGTCTCCGGACGAGGTGGACCTGGCGATGACCGCTGCTCCTGTCCCGCTTGGCACCCTGCCGGAGGACCTCGAGGAGAGCGACGGTGCGTCCCGGGTGTGGCCGCCGCACCCGCTGCAGGCCCTCACCTGCGAGCCGGTCACGGACGCCGACTACGCCCGCCGCGCCCGGGCCCATACACAGGTGATCCGGGCCTGGGCCGTCCCGGGGCGCCTGGCCGGCCTCGGCTGGGACGGTCGGCCCGTTCCGGCGGCCGTCGCCGCCAAGGGCGCGGTGACGCTCGTCGTCGAGCGCGTCGCCAGGCCCCCGGAGGTGCCCGCATCGGACTGGGCACCGACGCCGGTGTTCCTCGCCTCGGTCCTGCGCACGGCGATCGGCACTGAGGTGGACCAGCCGCACCCGACCTGGCAGGACACCCTCGACCCGCTGGATCCCCGTCGGATGATGTGCGACGAGGTCGGCGCGACGCTGCTCGAGATCTGCCCGGTGGTGCTCCAGGGCACGCTCGTCACCGGGGTCGGTGCCGACCGCGCCGCGACCGTGGGAGGTGCCCTGGCCCGGGTCGCCGCCCACTTCGCGACCGGCCGCCCCGAGAGCCGGCCCGCCCCGGCCACCGGCCCCCTCATCGACGGCCCGTGGCCCCGCATCGACCAGCCCGCGGAGGGCTGGACCCCGGGCGAGGCCATCCGGTTCACCGAGGTCGTCACCGCGATCGCCGCCGACCCGGCCATCCTCGGGGTCGAGCGGCTGGCGATCAAGGTGGGGACCGGGCCGTTCGTCGGGTCCGCCGACGGGTCCGTACCGCTCGACCCCGACTGCGTCCCCGAGCTGGCGGCCATCCAGTGCCTGCGGGTGCGGTTCGCCCTGACCGCGGAGTGCTCCGATGCCTAGCGCCGACTACACCCGCCTGGCGCAGTACCTGCCAGCCGTCTACCAGGACGACGCCGCGTCGTTCGCGCAGGTCGACGCCTTCCTCGGCTTGGCCGACGAGCTCAACCACGCGTACCTCGAACGGCTCGAGGACCTGTCCCTCGTGCTGGGCCCCGACGCCGCGCTGCGCTGGCCCACCGGCCTGCCGATCGACGCCGGGGGTGACGCCCTCGTCGAGGCCTACATCACCGTGTACGACGAGGTCGCGACCTGGGCGGCCTTTGCCTTCCCGGCCTCGTGGGGCCTAGACGAGGCGGGCGTCGTACAGCGCCGCACGTTCCTGGCGAAGGCGGCCCGGATCTGGCGCCGACGGGGCACGCCTCGCGGGTTCCTCGACTGGTTCTGCCTCGCGTTCGGGATCGAGGCCGGCACCCGCCCCTATCTACTCGAGCACTTCAAGGTGCCAGGCCCGCAGATCCCGGACCCTGAGCTCACGGGCACCCTCTTCGTCCCGTCGACACCGCAGTTCAGCGACTACCGACGGCGGCACGAGGCGATCGAGTTCGTGGACTGGTACGCACCGGCGCATGTGCTGCTGCGCGTCTGCTGGACCAGGCCGACCTTCGCGGTGCCTGCCCCCCCGGAGCTGCCAGCGAACCCGACACTCGCGCAGGTCACGGCCTTCAATGCGGCCGTCGACATGTACCGCGAGGACCTTCGCGCCCTGCTCTGCTCGATCACGTCGTTCATCGACCACGCCAACGGCATCCGGATCTGGGAGTGCATCGACGACGGCCGCGCCATCGATCGGCTTGACGTCGGGCACCTGCCCAGCGAGGACTGAAGGAGCGCCACCATGCCCGACAACCAGTACCCGGTGTTCGAAGGCGGGCAGACCCTCACCGCCGCGGACCTCAACCAGCTACGCGACTTCAGCCACCTCCGCGACCGCATTCTCGGCCAGCTCACGGGGTTCGGCATCAACTGCGGGCTCGGGGGCACGGTGAGCGGCACGACACTCACCATCGACCCGGGCCTGGCGATCGACCAGGCGGGCGAGCCGCTGATCCTGCCCGCGGCGCAGACCATCGCCCTGCCGCCGACGCCGTCCGCCGGCACCTTCGACTTCGTGGCCGCCGGGCCCGGTGGGTTCTCCATCGTCCTGGAGTCGACCGACACCGTCGAGCCGGCGCCGGACTGCGGCGAGGCGGACTGCGAGGGCCACGCAGATTTGCACACCCGCGCCGTCGCGTTGCGGATCGCTGCCGGCCGGATCACCGGGCCGCGCTTCGACTTCGCCGGGGAGACGCTGCTGACCGTCGAGCCCATGCGGCTCTCGCTTACTTCCGCGCCCCAGGGCTCCTACGTCACCTTGCGGAACGCCCTCGTCACCAGGCTGAACAACGGCGGGAACCCGCTGATCAACCCCGCCCTGATCACCCTGCTCCAGGGCACGTCTATCGCGCCGGCGGACATGCCCGGGGTCAAGGGGTACAAGGCGGGCTTCATCAACCAGGTGCTCTTCGCGACGCTCGACCTGCTGCGGTGCCGGGCCCTGATGTCGACGACGTGCAACCCCGGCGCCGCCCGGCCCGGCGTGGTGCTCGGCTGGGTGCACCTGGTGGGCGCCACGTGGGTATGGGAGTGCGCGTACCGGCACGCGTGGGAGCCGCCGCGCGGTCTCAGCCTGGCCTTCCTCGGCGGTGGCTGCACGTCACCATGCGGCATCTGGGTCGACCTGCTCGAGGGTCTGATCTCGGGGTACGCCCCGCCCGCCCCACCACCGGTCGAGGACGACGACGACGGCCCGATCCTGGTCTTCCCGTACTGCCCAAGGGGCACGATCTTCGTCGGCGGACAGTGCGTCAACATCTACTTCCCGCCGGTCGTCGTCCCCGACGACTGGGCCAAGCCGTGGGAGATCCCGATCGACCCGATCGGGCCCATCTGGAACCCGCCGGACATCTACCGGCACCCCGAAGAGATCATTCAGGACGTCTACGGCACCGACCCCTGGGAGTACTTCGGCACCGGCGTGATCGACGGGCTGCCGGCGATCGGTCGAGACGCCGACATCGTGAGGACGTCGTTCGAGGCGCAGGTCACGGGCCTCGGCGGGACGCCCAACGTCGAGGTGCTGACCCCCGGCCAGGCCACGGCGCTGCCCGGGTACCAGCCGGGGGCCACATTCAACGTCGCCGACACCATCGTGCTCACGGTGGGCACGAACAACAAGGTCACGGCCATGGGCCGCGTACCGGCGGCACACACCGCACGCGAGCTGGGCACCGCCCTGCCGGCCGCCACGTCCAAGGCCACCGAGGCACTCGCCGCGACCGAGGTGCAGCAGCGGGGACTGGACGCGGCGACCGAGCAGATCGGTGGCCTCGCCACCGACGTCGAGGGTTTCAAAGGCTTCCAGCAGACGACGGTGCAGTGGCGCGCCGACGTCGACCAGGCGATCGACAGCGTGGGCCGGGCAATGGAGGCCGAAGTGCAGAACCGCGTGACCATCGAGCTCGGCGGCCTGAACCTCGACGACATACAGAGGCGGCTGTCGATGACCGAGGGCCAGATCGACGTGATCGTCAAGGGCGTCGGCGTCCCCCGGGTGCAGAGACCGCTGGACTCGGGCGTCGCCCGCGGCATGGTCGAGTTCGCGGGAAGCCTCACCAACGGGCTGGCGTCCCTTGTCACGCCCGAGAACCAGGAAGCGCTCGGGCGGCACATCGGCGACGCGGCGCGCGCCACGACGACGCTCGAGGCGGCGGCCGTCGCCGGGGAGCCGAAGGCGATCGGTGACGCGGTCGTCGGGCTCCTCGGCACACTGCGCACCGCGATGAGGTCCGCCGGGGTCAACCCGTCGCTGGCCAGGGAGCTGGACGCCCAGCTGAAGGCGATGAAGGAGCTGCTGGGATGACCGATGTCGTGGTCGACCGGCTGCGCATCCGCGGGACGGACACCCGCCGGCTCGCCTCCGTCGCGGCGCGGGCCCTGCCCGGCGCGCTCGAGCGCGCGCTGGCCGACCTCGAGGACGTCGACCTCGGCCGGCTGACGGTGCCGCTCACCGACCCGGCTGACCACGACGACGCGACGCTCGCCGTGCTGTGGGCGGACGGTATCCGGCAGGCGGCCCTGGCCGCGGGAGCCCGGGTCCGCGCCGGATCGGCAGGTGGCGCGGGGCCGGACGAACGTCCCAGTGGATCCGGCAACCTCGCCACCTCTGGTGGGCCCCGCCCCGAGCCGGCGAGTGCATTTGGGACGGCGGACGTCGACGAGGTCGCGGGCGTCCTTTCGGGCTGGCTCGGGACGAGTGCGGCGGTGCCGGCCGAGGTCGCCGCTCTGGCCGACCCGCGGCTAGCCGCGGCCGTGCTGCGTCGGATGGGCACCGAGCGTGCGGAGTCACTCGCGCTCGCCTTGGCGGCCGCCGTCGGGCGGCTCGAGCGGACGCAGCAGGGGCCGGCGACCTGGGCGGGCGAGCGGAGAGCGGGCAGTCTCGACCGCCCGTCGCACAGGCAGCCCGGCGTCGCCGCGGCCGGTGCCGGCGGAGTCCCGCCGGCGAGCGGGACCAGCCCTCCCGCCTTCGCCGACCGGATCGCCGACGCGGTCTGGGCGCTCCGCCCGTGGCTCCAGCTGCACGGAGGGGCGGCCGTCGACCTGGCAAGCGCGACCCGGGCGGCCGGCGTCGTGGTGGCCTACCCCTGGCTCGCCGACCTGTGCCGCCAGGCCGCGGACCTGCACCCGAGAGCGGAGCCGAGCCACCCGCGCCGGGTCGCCCTCGCCGCCCTCGCCGACCCTCACGACCCCGAACTTGTCGACGACCCGCTCGTCCGCTTCCTCGCCGGGGCCCCGGGCGACGCAACGTGCGCCGCCGCCCTCGCGCCGCTCGACGCCATCGACGAGGTCCGAGCCGCCGCCGAGGATGTTCTGCGCCGGTTCGTCGCCCTCCTGCCCGGGTTCGAGCGATCCTCGGCCGGGTTCGTTCGCAACGCGTGGGTGCGACGGGTAGGGATTCTCGAGATCGGGCGCGACGGCGCCAGCCTCCTCGCCCAGACCGCGCCCCTCGACGTCGTGCTGCCCCTGCTCCCCTACCCGCTGGGCGCCCTGCGCCTGCCGTGGACGCCCGTCCTGACGGTGCGGTTCCGGCCATGACCGTGTCCGCCACGTCGGCCGGGACCGAGCCGGCCGAGCACGCGGCCGAGCTCCGGGCCGCCCTCGAGGCGCTCGAAGCGGTCATCGCCATCCGCGTCCAGGAACGCCGGGGTGGCTTGTCCGGCCGCCTGCTCGCCATCGACGGGCCGGACGAAGGCATCCCCCCGCTTTCCCGTTACCACGGACGCGCCCCACTCGCCCAGGTGATCGCCGCCGCGGGCCTGACGGCGTCGGAGGCCCTCGTGCTGGTCGCGGCGATCGCGCCCCACGTCGACGAGAAGTTCGACCGGCTGTACGCCGAGCTCACCGACCGGCCGGGTGCCGTCGGGCTCAGCGGGGAGGTCGCCCGCACCCTGGCGGCCCGCACGTTCACGGGCCGGCTCGAGGCCGCGGCCCGGCTCAGCAGCTCGGCGCCCCTCCTCGCCTCCGGCCTGCTGTCCCTCGACCAGGCGGGGGACCTGTCCAGCCGGCTTCGCGCCGACCCGGCGCTGGTGCGGTGGGTGCTCGGCTTGCGGTCCGAGCCGGTCACCATGTCCGCCGACTTCCCGGCCCGCCCGCTCACGACCGTGTACACCCTGGACGACGTCGTCCTCCCCGGCCCGGCGCGCCGGCGGATCACCGACCTCGCGAACCGCATCGCCCACCGGGATCTCGTGGTCGAGACCTGGGGTTTCGGCCGCCACCACGACAACACGGCGGGACTCGTCGCCCTGTTCCACGGCCCACCGGGGACGGGCAAGACGATGACGGCGGCCGCCCTCTCCCGGTCGGCGGGTCTGTCGGCGTACCTCGTCGACCTGTCCGCGCTGGTGTCCAAGTACATCGGCGAGACCGAGAAGGCGTTGGCCAGGGTGTTCGACCGGGCGGTCCGCGAGCGCTGCCTGCTCGTGTTCGACGAGGCCGACGCCGTCTTCGGCCGGCGCACGGAGGTGAGCGACTCCCACGATCGCTACGCCAACCAGGAGGTCTCGTATCTGCTGTCCAGGATCGAGTCGCACCCGGGCGCCGTCATCCTCACCACGAACCTGCTCTCGAACATCGACGAGGCCTTCCAGCGGCGCATCCAGGTGATGGTCGAGTTTCCCGAGCCGGGCCCCGGCGAGCGGGTCCGGCTGTGGCGGGCCGTACTGCCACGCGAACTGCCGGTAGCTGACGAGGTGGATCTCGACCTGCTCGGCCAGCGATTCCCGCTCTCCGGTGCCCAGATCCGGGACGCCAGCCTCGACGCGGCCTACCTTGCCGCGGCCAACGGCGGGGTGGTGACCCAGGAGTACCTCCTCAGCGCCGTCCACCGGCAGTTCGAAAAGGCGGGTCGAACCGTCCGGTGAGCGCACCGGCGGCCGTCGCCGCCGCCCCTGAGGCGGAGCACGGCGCCGCGACCCGGACG
>JBOGHR010000419.1:0-1666 GCA_050744905.1 Acidimicrobiales bacterium | reverse complement strand
TGGCTGCCATGCAGGAAGACGCCGTCCGTTGGTCCCGTCGGGTGGCCAACCAGCGCCAGTGCCGGCCGCTGCTGCGCGTCGCCCCCCAGGTCGTCTTCGACGCCACCGAGCGCGACGCCCTGCTGGCGTTGCCCGGCCAGGCCTTCGAGCTGGCCAAGTGGACGACGCCCAAGGTCGGCCCCGACATCCACATCAAGGTGGGCAAGGCCCTGTACTCGGTGCCCTGGCCGAACATCGGCCGCACGGTGGACGCCCGGGAGGGCGTGCGCACCGTCGAGGTCTACTTCGAGGGCACCCTCATCAAGACCCACGTGCGCATCGAGAAGGGCAAGCAGACCGACGACGCCGACTACCCGCCCGAGAAGATCGCCTTCATGATGCGCACGCCGGCGTGGTGCCGGCGCCGGGCCGGCGAGCTGGGCGATTCCGTGGCCGAGCTGGTCGGGGTGCTGATGGAGGTCAACGCCCTCTATCGCCTGCGCAGCGCCCAGGGTGTCGTGCACCTGGCCGACAAGTACGACGCCGAGCGACTGAACGCCGCCTGCCGGCGGGCCATCGCCGTGGGCGACCCGTCCTTCAAGACGGTCAAGGGCATCCTGGCCGCCGGCACCGAGCACGACGGCGACGATGCCCCCGAGGCGCCGCCGTCGGCGCCGGCCCACCTGCACGGGCCGGCGGTCCTGTTCGGATCGGAGGTGGCCGGATGAAGACCCATCAGCTAGAAGATGCGCTGCGGGGTCTGAAGCTCTTCGGGATGCTCGACACCCTGGAGTCCCGCCTGGCCCAGGCCAGCGCCGGCGAGCTCGGCCACGTCGAGCTGCTCGGGGTGCTGTGCGCCGATGAGGCGGCCCGGCGCGACACCGCCGGGCTCGAGCGCCGGGTCAAGGCGGCCCGCTTCGAGCAGACCACGACCATCGAGGACTACGACTTCTCCTTCAATCCCAAGATCCCCGCCGCCCAGATCCGCGACCTGGCCACGCTGCGCTTCCTGGATGCCGGCGAGTCGGTGATCCTCCACGGCCCGGTCGGCGTGGGGAAGTCGATGATCGCCCAGGCCCTGGGCCATGCCGCTTGCCGGCGGGGCCACAGCGTGGTCTTCACCAAGACCTCCCGCCTGCTGGCCGACCTGGCCGGCGGTCACGCCGATCGCAGCTGGGAGGCCCGGCTTCGGCGATGGGCCCGGCCGGGGTTGCTCATCCTCGACGACTTCGCCATCAGGGACTTCACCCTCACCCAGGCCGACGATCTCTATGAATTGGTGACCGAACGAGGGCCCCGGCCGGCCATCTTCACGGCCAACCGCCAGGCCTCGGACTGGTACACGCTGTTCCCGAACCCCGTCGTCGCCGAGTCGATCCTGGACCGGATCGTGAACTCCGCCCACCACGTCCACATGGACGGCCGCTCGTTCCGGCCTAACAAGCGGCCGGGCTCGGCGAAGGGACGGACGACGTGAGCGGGCCGGCCTGCGCCGCGGCGGGGTGCGACAACGCCGTCGAACGCCGCCCCGGCCGGGTCGGGCGCCCGCCGATCTACTGCTCGCCGGCCTGCCGCCCTTCACGCACCGGCTACGCCGGCGGCAACCAGATCAGCGTCGAGGTCGACCAGGAGGAGGACGACGACGGCCGGCCCGGTCGCTGCTGGGTGGTGACGCTCCGGCGCGGGA
>JBOGHR010000418.1:0-4363 GCA_050744905.1 Acidimicrobiales bacterium | reverse complement strand
GCCAGGGCCCGCCGCGCCGGCCCGGGAAGGGTGGCCGTCGCCGCCGTGACCAGGCCGGCGCCGGTCATGCCGAGGAACGCCCTGCGGGTGAGGTCCATGGTGGTCGCTCCCTCCGTCGTCAGTGTCGCGACGGACGGTACGATGCGTGCCTTTCCCCCCGGTGGTGCGCCGGTGGCCGGCGGGCGGCGCCCGGGTGAACCCTTGCCCGCCCGGTGGGCGGCGCTCAGAGCAGGGTGGCGGCCAGGGTGGCCAGCGGGCTGCGCTCGCCCTCGGTGAGGCGGATGTGGCCGAACAGGCGGCCGCCCCGCCCGCCCCCGAAGGCGGCGGTGAGCACCGACATGGCGTTGTTCTCGGCCGACAGGAAGGGGGCGTCGATCTGGCTGGTGTCGCCGGTGAAGACCACCTTGGTGCCCTCGGCGGCCCGGGTGAGCACCGTCTTGGCCACGCTGGGCTCCAGGTTCTGGGCCTCGTCCACCAGCACCCAGGTGGCGTGCAGCGAGCGCCCCCGCAGATAGGTCACCGACTCCATGGTGAGGCGCCCCTCGGCCGTGACCTGGGCCAGGATCTCGTCGGCCGCCGCCTTGCGCCGGCCGTCGCTCATGGCGACCACCGCGTCGTGGATGGCGCCCATCCACGGGTCGAGCTTCTCGTCCAGCGAGCCGGGCAGGTAGCCGAGGTCCTGGCGGCCCACGGCCACCACCGGCCGGTAGATCGCCATGCGCTCGTAGCGGCGGGCCGACGGGTGGTTCCAGACCTGGTCCAGCCCGGCGGCGATGGCCAGCAGCGTCTTGCCCGTGCCCGCCGGCCGTCGAGGGCCACCACGGCCACGTCCGGGTCGGGCAGCAGCTCGAGGGCCAGGCGCTGCTCGGTGTTGCGGGGCCTGAGGTCGAACGCCTCGACGGTGGGGCGCAGCAGGTGCAGGGTGTCGCCCTTGCGCCGGGTGAGGGCCGACTGCTGGCCGGCCCGCAGGATGCCGAACTCGTTCTCGCCCAGCCCGTCGGCGCCGGCCACGTCGGCGGCCGGGACCCGCCGCTCGGCGAACAGGCGGTCCACCACGGCGCCGTCGAGCCCGGCCACGGTGTGCCAGCCGGGCGAGTCGGTGGTCCGCCCGTAGGCGGGCACGGGCACGTACTCGCGGGCGGCCAGGCCCAGGTGGGCGGCCTTGATCCGCAGGGCGGCGTCGTTGGACACCACCTCCACCGGCCCGCCCGCCCGCTGGATGCCCAGGGCGGCGGCGATGATCCGGTTGTCGGGGACCGACGGGTCGAGGTGGTGCCGGTCGGCGGGCGAGGGGTCGAAGCCGTTGAGCACCACGGCCAGCGTGCCGGCGTGGTCGAGGGGGACGGGGTCCACCAGCGACCCGCCGGCGGCCACCCGCAGGGCCTCGACCCGTCGCAGGGCGTCGCGGGCGGCGGCGCCCACGCCGTCGGGCCGGCCCTTGAGCTTGTCCAGCTCCTCGATCACCGTGAAGGGGATCCGAACCGCGCACCCGTGGAACTCGCCGATGGCCCCCGGGTCGGCGACGAGCACCGAGGTGTCGACGACGACGGTCTTGGCCGGGGACGCGACCGGTGGTCACCGCCGGTGCCGGTCGCCGGCCGGCGGGAGCAGCTTGGTCATGCGGCCCACCATGCCAGCCGGGCCGGGCGCCGTGGTGGACGCCCGGGGCGTGGCGGCGAGCAGTCACGTCGACACGGGCGGGGCCTCACCGCCGCCGCGCCGCAGACGGTCGGCAGCCGCCCCCGCGGCCGCCGGTCCCGGTCCCGGACCGGGCCGGAAGCGCGCCGCCTCGTGCGGGGGCCAGGCCGTCGGCCGCAGCGATGCCAGGGCGCGCACCACGGCGCCGGCGCCCGACCACCACGGCGGCCGGCCCACCGCTACCGCCCCGACCGCAGACCTTCGCCGCGTTCGCAGCGGCAAGGTCCGTGGCCGCGCTCGCCACCGCAGGCGGCCTCTGCGGCTGCGGACGCCGACAGGGGACAGGGCGCAGGCGGCGCCAGCTCCGCTCGCCCGCCGGAGCACGATCCGACTCGACCGAGTGGAGTGAGCGAAGCGGACGAATGAGGTCGGAGCACTACGCCGCCTCCGGAGGCTCGGGCGGGGCCACGGCGTCGACCTGCCCCTGGTGGAACTCCCGCCGGGCCGTGCCCAGCGAGCGGGCCAGCGACGGCAGCTTGGAGCCGCCGAAGAGGACGATCACGATCCCGAGGACGATGAGCAGCTCGGTGGCGCCCAGTCCGGCCATGAGGGCCTCCGTTCGCGTCGAGGCGGGGGTCGTCCCCGCCGGCCACGGGCACGGTAGGGAGCCGAGGTGTCGGCTCCGCCGCCGGCCGGTGAACCGGCGGCGAACGGGGGATGGCGATCCCTCGCCGTCACCGCCCGGGCGGGCTCGGCGTCGGCGACCGAGGGGTACAGCGCCCGGGCCACGGCCACCGCCAGCGCCGCCCCGACGAGCTGGACGGCGATGAACGCCGGCGCCGAGCTGGGCCGGATGCCCGAGAGCGTGCCGGCAGGAACGCGGGGCGCAACCAGGCGAGCCTCCTCCCGGCTCGCCGCTCAGGCCCCCCGGCGCTCCTGCCAGGGCAGGCCGGCGGGCGCCTCGGCGACCTCCAGCTCCAGGCGCCGGCCGGTCACCTGCTCGAACAGGGCCCGCTTGCGGCGGGCGCCCCACAACTCCAGGTCGGCGTCGGTCCGCGCCCGGACCCGGAGCTCGACGCGGTCGTCGCCGATGGCGACGTCCACGTCCTCCACGGCGCCGGCGTGGGCCCGGTCCAGGCCGTCGGCGACCTGGAGGAGGGCGGTCAGGAACCGCACCGCCGGGCGCTGGTCGGCGTCGATGGCGGCGTACGGCTCGAACGAGGCCTTGGGCTCGCCCTGGCGGTGGTACCGGCCCAGGGTGGCGAGGACCAGCACCTCCTGGGGCGAGAAGCCGCGCAGGCGCCCGTGCTGGATCAGGTAGGCGGTGTGCTTGTGGTGCCCCTCGCCCGAGACGTGCTCGCCGATGTCGTGGAGCAGGGCGGCGTGCTCGAGCAGCTCGCGGTGGTGGTCGGAGAGCCCGTGCAGCACGGCCGTGCCGTCGAAGAGGCGCAGGGCCAGGCGGGCCACCTGGCGGGAGTGGTCCTCGCGCCAGCCGCAGCGCCGGCACAGGTCGAGGACCGAGGCGGCGCGCATGACCCGGGGGTCGCCCGAGCGGTCGGGGTCGTCGGCGTGGCCCAGGGCGTCGAGGACCATCCCCTCGCGCAGGGCCCACTCCCCCACCACCATCTCGTCGAAGCCGAACAGCTCCAGGGCCACCACGGCCAGCAGCGAGCCGGCCGGCACCAGCTCGGCCCGCCGGGCGTCCAGGCCGGCGAGCTTGCGGCGCTGCGACGCCGTCTGGGCCACCAGGTCCTCGTGCAGCGACTCCAGCGCCGCCCGGCCCACGTGGAGCTGGTTGACCGAGATGGGGACGGCGCCGGCCTCCCGGGCGGCGACCATGCGGGCCAGGTCGCAGAAGGTTCCGCTCGTCCCCACCAGCAGCGCCGGCTCCAGCTCCCCGACTCGGGCGGCGACGGGCTCGAGGAGCGACACCATGCGCTTGCGCAGCCGCCGCAGGTCGCCCGCCTTGGGGGGGTCGTTGCGGACCAGCTCGGCGGTCAGCCGGCCGACGCCCAGCTTGAGGCTGGCCGACCACCGCATCGAGGTGGCGTCGCCCACGACGACCTCCAGGCTGCCGCCGCCGAGGTCGAGCGACAGCGCCGGGCCGGGGTCGATGAGCACGCTGGCCTGGACGGCCCGGAAGATGAGCGCCGCCTCCTCCCGGCCGCTGATGACCCGCACGTCCACCCCGGCCTCGGCCCGCAGCCGGTCCACCAGCTCGGCGCCGTCGTCCGCCTCCCGGATGGCGCTGGTGGCGCAGGCGACCACCTCGTCCACGCCGGCGGCCTCGGCCAGCGCCCGGAAGCGGGCCACCGCCTCGAGCGCCCGCCCGCCCGCCTCCTCGCCCAGCCGGCCGGTGCGGGCCACCACCTCGCCCAGGCGCAGCATCTCCTTCTCCCGCAGCACCGGCACGAACGACCCGTCGGGGCGGGACTCGGCCACCAGCAGGTGGAACGAGTTGCTCCCCAGGTCGAGGGCGGCGAGGCGCACCGTCAAACTGTACGGGCGCCGGCACCGGGCCCCGCGCCACCGACGGTCCCCGGCACCGGGAGCCGGCGCCCGGGCGGGGGTTGGAGGTGCCGGACCGGTCGCCTTCGCCGGGGATTCATCCCGGCGTCGTCGGCGTGGCGACGGCGGTCCACCGGCGGGCCAACCGGCTCCCGTAGCGTCGCACCCACGGCCCTCGCCCCCGCCGCGCCACGACCCGGCAGGGGGAGGGCCGCAG
>JBOGHR010000417.1:0-2347 GCA_050744905.1 Acidimicrobiales bacterium | reverse complement strand
GTAGAGCTCGGCGGTGGCCAGCACCGGCTGGGCGTTGGCCCCCGGCGCGTACGGCCCGCCGAAGCCGCCGGCGACCAGCACCCGGCCGTCGCGAAGCACGGTGGCGGTGTGGCGCCACCGCGGCTCGCCCAGCGAGCCGGTGGGCGACCACGTCTCGTCGTGGGGGTTGAACACCTCGGCGCTCGAGAGGAGCTCGGGCCGCTCGCCCTCGACCAGCACGGCGCGGCCGGCGGCGACGAGCACCCTGCCGCCCCGCAGGAGCGTGGTCGTGTGGTCGTAGCGGGGCACGGACAGCGCCGCCGTCGTCTCCCAGGTCCCCGTGCCGCCGCCCGCCGGTGGCGGCGCGGTGGTCGTCGTCGTCGGCCCCGTGGTGGTGGTCGTCCCCATGGTCGTCGTGGTCGGGGCGATGGTGGTCGTCGGGGCGATGGTGGTGGTCGGGCCGTCGCCGGTGGTGACCTGGAGGCTCCAGCCCCGCAGCACGCTGCACACGTTGGGGCCGGCGAAGTCGTCGACCAGGTAGAGGCTCCACGTGCCGTTGGGGTCGCCTCCGTCGAACGTCGACAGGGCGCCCGAGGCCGTCGGCGCCGGCGCCGGGGCCGGGAAGGTGTCGGTCGGGACCTGCTCGTCGGGGTCGTCGTCGTCGTCCACCGGCCGGTAGGTGCCGCTGGAGAGCAGGGCGTCGGCCGGCAGCTCCGTGGCGGCCTCGTCGTCGAGCGTTATGGTGATGTCGCTGAACTGGAGGGCGGTGTCCCCGTTGGCGCCGCCGGCGTCGGAGGCCACCACGACGGCCGTGCCCGAGGGGCTCAGGAGCATGACGTCGATGTCCTCGGGGTAGGCGAAGTCGGGGCCCCGGCTCGAGCAGTCGAAGCCGTGCAGCGTGAGGTTCACGTCGCTCACCACGCCGGTCTGCCCGGAGACGGCCACCGTCGACGGGTAGGGGCTTCCAGGCCACGGCGCCGGCACGGTCGCCCCGAGCACCGGCACGGTGATGGGCGTCGGGTTGGTCACCTCGGCGTCGCCCCGGGCGGGCACCACGAACAGCTGCCCGGTGGCCCCGGCCAGGATGCACATCGCGATCGCCAGCCTCAGCCTGCGCCTCATCCGCCCCTCCCCCATCGCCCGGTTCCGTTCCGCCAGACTCAAGCAGACGGTTGGCCCGGGCACAAGGCCTTCGTCCATGTTCGCGAAACATGTCCTCCTCTGTTACGACGACAGGCGGGCGAACAGCTCGGCCAGCTCCTCGGCCAGGTTCCCGGGTGTCGTGTAGCCGGGCTCGGCGCGGATCTCCTCGGCGTGGTCGCGCACCGACTCGACGGTGAGGCCGGGGTCGAACCAGCCGTGGGTGAGGCCGGTGAAGAAGCGGGCCACCCGGCCACCGCCGACGGCGAACACCTCGCCGGTCACCGGGCACTCCTCCGAGCACAGCCAGGCCACGACGGGGGAGACCAGCGCCGGGGAGAGGCGGTCGGCCAGGGGGCCGAGCAGCTCCTCGGTCATGCGGGTGCGGGCCAGGGGGGCGATGGCGTTGGCCCGGATGCCGTAGCGGGCCCCCTCGGCGGCCAGCACCCGGACCAGGCCGATCAGCCCCGTCTTGGCCGCCCCGTAGTTGGACTGGCCGAAGTTGCCGAGGATCCCCGAGCTCGAGGTGGTGCACACGACCCGCCCGTAGCCCTGGGCGCGCATGAGGGCCCACGCCGGGCGGGTGACCCAGAAGGCGCCCTTCAGGTGGACGTCGACCACCGGGTCGACCAGGTCGGGGGTGAGGTTGTGGAAGGCCTTGTCCCGCAGGATGCCGGCGTTGTTGACGACGATGTCGACCCGCCCGAACGCCTCCACGGCCGTGCGGACGACCGCCTCGCCGCCCTCGGGGGTCGCCACGGTGTTGGCGTCGGGCACGGCCTCGCCGCCCATATCGACGACCTCCCGGGCCGTGCGGGCGGCGGCGCCCTCGTCGGCGCCCTCGCCCCGCACCGACCCGCCCACGTCGTTGACCACCACGCGGGCCCCCCGGGACGCCAGCAGCAGGGCGTGCTGGCGCCCCAGCCCGCCCGCCGCGCCCGTCACCACGGCCACCCTGCCGTCGAAGCCCACCTCCGCCATGGGCGGGCAGCGTAGGGGCGCCCACGGGGGGGGCGGCGGACCGCCGCCCGTCCGGTACCATCTTCTTCCTGCGGGGCCCGGGGGTTGTCGTGGGCCCGCGCTCGGCCGCTCGGCGGAGACGGCAGAACCCGGAGGCTTCCCACCGACGATGACGGAGAACGACCGGCGGCGCGCCCGCCGTTCCCCAGGGGCCCCGGGCCCGACGGCTGGCGGCCGCCGTGCTGGCCGTGGCCGTGCTCGCCGGCGC
>JBOGHR010000416.1:0-11328 GCA_050744905.1 Acidimicrobiales bacterium | reverse complement strand
GCCTACACCCCTCCCCCCCCGCCGGCGCGGGCGCGGGACCGCCAGCCCCGCTTCACCGTGCGGGTGGCGGTGTTCCTCGTGGCCGTGCTGGTCGTGGTCGCCGCCGGGGTGGGCGCCGTCGCCTTCTTCGCCCGGGGCGGCTACTACGTGGGGCTCGAGGACGAGCAGATCGTCATCTTCAAGGGCCGCCCAGGGGGCCTGCTGTGGTTCGCTCCGACGGTCGAGGAGCGGACGGGGATCGGCGTCGACGAGGTGCTGCCCGGCCGGGCCGACGACCTGCGCGACGGCAAGGAGCACGCCTCCCTGGCCGACGCCCGCCGGTACGTCGACAACCTGGAGGACGAGGCCACGCCCACCACGACCACGACCACCCTGGCGCCCCCCACCTTCCCCGCCCCGACGGCGCCCGCACCGGGCACGAGCTTCCCGTGAGGCGCCGCCCGGCGGTCGCCCGGCCGCCCACAGGACGAGACCGGCGCCCGTGACGCTCCTGGGCCGCGAGCGGCCGAGCACCTACCGGCGGCGGACCGAGCTGGGGCTGGTCCTCCTCGCCGTCGCCCTCACCGGCGGCCTCTACACACTCGCCGGCCTGGGCCGCTCGGCGTCGCTGCCGGCCGACATCGGGCCGTTCCTGCTGGTGATCCTGGGGCTGTTCGGGGCCGCCCACGTGGCCGTGCGCCTGCTCGCGCCGGACGCCGACGCCACCCTGCTTCCCCTCGTGGCCGTCCTCAACGGCATCGGCTACGTGTTCATCGCCCGCCTCGACCCCGACCTGGCCGCCCTCCAGGCGGTGTGGACGGCGCTGGCCATCGCCGCGTTCGTCGCGACCCTCGTCGTCGTGCGGCGCGCCCGCGACCTCGACCGCTACCGGTACAGCTTCGCCCTGCTCGGCGTGGGCCTCCTGCTCATGCCCCTCGTACCCGGCATGGGCCGCACGATCAGGGGGGCCCGCCTGTGGGTCACCATCGGCCCCATCAACTTCCAGCCCGGCGAGCTGGCCAAGGTCGCCCTGGCCGTGTTCTTCGCCGCCTACCTGGTGGAGAAGCGCGAGCTGCTGGCCAGCGCCACCGCCTCGGCCCGCGGCCGCGCCTTCGGGCCCATCCTGCTGGCGTGGGGCGCCTCGCTGGTCGTGATGACGATGGAGAAGGACCTGGGCTCGTCGCTGCTGTTCTTCGCCCTGTTCATCTCCATGCTGTGGCTGGCGACGGCCCAGGCCGCCTACCTGGGGATCGGGCTGGCGCTGTTCTCGGCGGGCGCCGCCTTCGCGTTCAGCGCCTTCGGCCACGTCCAGACCCGCATCGACACCTGGCTCGACCCGTGGTCGCGCGCCGACGACCAGGGCTACCAGCTGGTCCAGGCCGCATACGCCTTCGGGTCCGGCGGCTTCGCCGGCACCGGCCCCGGGCTGGGCTCGCCGGGCAAGATCCCGGCCGCCACCACCGACTTCATCTTCGCCGCCGTGGGCGAGGAGCTGGGCCTGCTGGGCACCGCCGCCGTGCTCGTGCTCTTCGTGCTCATCATCGGCAGCGGGCTCCGCATCGCCCTGTGGACCGAGCACCCCTTCGAGAAGCTGCTGGCCGCCGGCCTCACCACCATCCTGGCCGTGCAGACCTTTGTGATCATCGGCGGCGTCACCCGGCTGGTGCCCCTCACCGGCGTCACGCTGCCGTTCATGTCCTACGGCGGGTCGTCGCTGGTGGCCAACTACATCCTGCTGGCGCTGCTCCTGCGCATCTCCGACGACACCGCCGCCCGGGGCCGGCGGGCCGCCGGCGACGCCGCCCGGCTGGCCGACGAGGCGGTGGGCCCGCGGTGATGGACGCCCAGATCCGCCGCCTGGCCCTCGTCCTGCTCGTCATGTTCCTGTCCCTGTTCGTGAAGCTCAACGACCTCCAGGTCGTGCGGGCCGAGCGGCTGGCCAGCGCGCCGGGCAACACCCGGCAGGCGACCAGGGACTTCAGCCGGGAGCGGGGCGTCATCCAGACCGCCGACGGGGCGGTGGTCGCCGAGTCGGTGGACGTCGACGGCGCCTTCGAGCGGCTGCGCCGGTACCCGGAGGGCGAGCTGTTCGCCCACGTGGCCGGGTACTTCTCGTTCACCTACGGCGCCGAGGGCGTGGAGCGCACCTACAACGCCGAGCTGGCCGGGCGCAGCGTGGCCCTGCGCCGCCTCACCGACGTGCTCTCCGAGCGGGTCCGCACCGGCAACGTCACCCTCACCCTGAGCAAGGGCCTCCAGCAGGTGGCACGCGACGCCCTGGGCGCCCGGCGCGGCGCGGTGGTGGCGCTCAACCCCACCGACGGGGCGGTGCTGGCCATGTGGAGCTTCCCGTCGTTCGACCCCAACCCCCTGGCGGCCCACGACCAGGCCGCCGTGCAGGCGACGTGGGCCGAGCTGCAGGCCGACCCCTCCCAGCCGCTCCTGCCCCGCTCCTACCGGCGGAGCTACGCGCCGGGGTCGACGTTCAAGGTGGTCACCGCCGCCGCCGCCCTCGAGCGCCGGCCCGACCTGGCATCCAAGGCCTACCCCACCCTGCGGGCCCTCGACCTGCCCCAGACCGACGCCGACCTCCCCAACTTCGGCGGCTCGGCGTGCGGCGGCACCCTTCCCGACCTCCTCCGGGTGTCGTGCAACACCGGCTTCGCCCAGATGGGGATGGACCTGGGCGCCGGCGACCTGGCCGCCGAGGCGGGCGAGTTCGGCTTCCGCTCCCGCCCGCCGCTGGACCTCCCGGCCGTGGCCACGTCGGTGTTCCCGGAGGCGGAGGCCTTCGAGCGGGACCAGCCGGGCCTGGCCAAGTCGGCCATCGGCCAGGAGGACGTGGCCGCCACGCCGCTGCAGATGGCGCTGGTGGCGGCCGCCGTCGCCAACGGCGGCGTGGTGATGAAGCCCCACGTCATGGCCGAGATACGCGACGACCAGGGCGAGCTGGTGCGGGCCTACCAGCCCGAGCCGTGGATGCAGCCCATGTCGCCGGGGAGCGCCGCCGCCCTCCGCGACATGATGGTCGCCGTCGTGGCCCGGGGGACGGCGGGCCGAGCCGCCGTCCCCGGCGTCGCCGTGGCGGCCAAGACGGGGACCGCCCAGACGGTCGGCGAGAACTCCCACGCCTGGCTCGTGGCCTTCGCCCCGGCCGAGGCGCCCCGGGTGGCGGTGGCGGTCATCGTGGAGAGCCAGCCCGGCCTGGGCGACACCGTGACCGGCGGCCGGGTGGCGGCGCCCATCGCCCAGGCCGTCCTGAATGCCGCCCTGGGTTCCCCGTAGTCTTGGACCGAATGCCTCCCCAGCCGGCTCAGGTCTACAGCGACCGCTACGAGATCCTCCGCCAGGTGGCCCGCGGCGGGATGGCCGAGGTGTACCTGGCCAGGGACCAGCTGCTGGACCGCCGGGTGGCGCTCAAGGTGCTCTTCCCCGAGCTGTCGGTCGACCGCTCCTTCGTGGAGCGCTTCCGGCGGGAGGCGCAGTCGGCGGCCAACCTGAGCCATCCCAACATCGTCTCTGTCTTCGACTGGGGCGAGGAGGAGGACACGTACTTCATCGTCATGGAGTACATCGACGGCCGGCCGCTGTCGGCGCTGCTGCGCGCCCAGGGCCCGCTGCTCGCCGACCGGGCCGCCAGCATCGGCGCCGACGTGGCCGCCGCCCTCGCCTTCGCCCACCGCAACGGGGTGGTGCACCGCGACGTCAAGCCCGGCAACGTGCTGCTCGACGCCAACGGCCACGTCAAGGTCACCGACTTCGGCATCGCCCGGGCAGCGAACACCACCGAGAACCTCACCCAGACCGGCGCGGTGATGGGCACCGCCACCTACTTCTCCCCCGAGCAGGCCCAGGGCTACGGCGTCGACCGGCGCAGCGACGTCTACTCGCTCGGCGTCGTGCTCTACGAGATGGTCACCGGCAGGCCTCCCTTCGCCGGCGACAACCCGCTCACCATCGCCTACAAGCACGTGCGCGAGGCGCCGGTGCCGCCCCGCCAGATCAACCCCGCCATCCCCGCCGCGTTCGAGGCCATCGTCCTCCAGGCCATGGCCAAGGACCCCGACGACCGCTACGCCTCGGCCGACGAGCTGCGCGCCGACCTGGTGCGCTACCAGCAGGGCCGCCCGGTGATGGCCAACCCCGTCTACTACGCCGACCCCGAGCCCGAGCCCCAGGCCACCAGGGTGCAGCCCGCCTCGGGCGAGCACGCCACCGTGGTGAACCGGGCCCGGGTCATCCCGCCACCGCCGCCGCCCCCCGCCCGACCCAACCGCACGGGGACCTACGTCGCCCTGCTCTTCGCCATGCTCGCCGCCCTGGTGGTGCTGCTGTTCCTCCTGGGCCGGACGCTGGGCATCTTCGGCGACGAGGCCTCGACCGAGCCGGTCACCGTCCCCAACGTCAAGGGCCAGCAGGCCGACGACGCCGAGCGCATCCTCACCGGGCTGGGCTTCACCGTCACCCGGGAGGAGGAGGAGAACGAGGCCGATGAGGGCGTCGTGTTCGACCAGGAGCCGGAGGGCGACACCCGCCTGGAGCGGGGCTCGACGGTCACGCTCAAGGTCAGCGCCGGCGCGCCTGCCATCGACGTCCCCAACCTGGTGAACAGCTCCGAGGAGGACGCCATCACCGCCCTGGAGCGCCTCGGGTTGCAGGCCGACACGGTGACCGAGCCCAGCCTCACCGTGTCGGCCGGTCAGGTGATCGCCCAGAGCCCCACGCCGGGCACGGCCGTCCCCAAGGGCGCCACCGTCCGCCTCACCGTGTCGTCGGGGCCGCCCAAGGTGGCGGTGCCCAACGTGATCGGCAAGGACGCCACCTCGGCGGGGGACGACATCGTCAACGCCGGCCTCAGGATCCGCACCCAGCGCGAGCCGTCCCCCACCGTGCAGGAGGGCGACGTGATCCGCACCGAGCCGGGGCCGGGGACCGAGGTGGACCGGAACGCCACCGTGGTGCTGTTCGTGTCCACCGGTCCAGAGCCGACGACCACGTCCACCACCACCCCCGCCACCACGGCCACGACGGCGCCTCCGACCACCCCGCCGCCCACCACCTCGCCGACGACCGCGCCCACCACCGGCCCGGCCCCGCCGATCATCGGCTGACGACCCGGCCGGCGCCGGTCCGGCTCAGGCGGCGACGCCGGCGTGGCGGAGGAAGTTGGCGAGCAGCGAGCGGCCCTCGGCGGTGAGTATCGACTCGGGGTGGAACTGCACGCCCTCGATGGGCAGGGTGCGGTGGCGCAGGCCCATGACGACGCCGTCGGCCGTCTCGGCGGTCACCTCCAGCACGGCGGGCAGGGTGGCCCGCTCGACGACCAGCGAGTGGTACCGCGTGGCCTCGAACGGGTCGGGGAGCCCCGCCATCACCCCGGCGCCGGTGTGGTGGACCATCGACGTCTTGCCGTGCATGATCTCCGGCGCCCGCACCACCCGGCCGCCGAACACCTCGCCGATGCACTGGTGGCCCAGGCACACCCCGAGCAGCGGCGTGGCCGGGCCCAGGCGCTCGATGACGGCGTTGCTGACCCCGGCGTCGGCCGGCCGGCCCGGCCCCGGGCTGATCAGCACGGCGTCGGCGCCCACGGCGGCCGCCTCCTCCACCGTCAGCGCGTCGTTGCGGTACACGACCGGCTCGGCGCCCAGCTCGCCCAGGTACTGCACCAGGTTGTAGACGAACGAGTCGTAGTTGTCGATGACCAGCACGCGCCCGCCCACGGCGCCACCCTACCGACGGGTCAGGCCTTGGGCCGGGCGTAGCTCAAGGTGGTGGCCCCCCGGTAGGCGGGCACCTCGATCTGGTCGTGATGGGTCACCGTGAACCTCACGCCGTAGGAAGCGGCGTCGTCGTGGAGCCGGCGCACCAGGGGGTCGGCCTCGAACCGGTCCCGCGCCGCACCCACGGCGGCCACCGCGTAGGGCGGCGAGTGGACGGTGCCGTTGAGCAGCAGGGTGTTCCCCACGCACAGCACGGCGCTGGTCGACACCAGCCGCTGGCCGTTGATGGCGATCGCCTCCGCCCCCGACCGCCACAGGGCGTTGACCACCGCCTGCACGTCCTGGGAGTGGATCACCAGGTCGTTCACGTTGCCGGTGGGGGCGCGGTCGAGCAGGGAGTCGTCGAGGGTGGCACGAACGCCCGGCCCCCGCATGGGCACCAGCCCGGCCGCCAGCCCCAGCTCGCCCAGCCGCCGCTCCCGCTCGGCCGACACCGCCTCGCCGCCCGCCCGCCGGGTCCGCAGCTCCTCCACCTGGCGGCGCAGGACCTCGACCTGGCGGCGGAGGGTGGCGGTCGAGCCCTGCTGTCGCTCGATGAGGTCGGCCAGGCGGTATTCGCGGCTCAGCCGGGCCGACGGGTCCGGCGGGCGGGCCCGCACCACCACCGCGGCCAGGAAGCCGAGGAGGACGCAGCCGACGACGAGGAGGAGCGGGGAGCGCCGCATGGTGCCGCTAGTAGTGTGCCCTCATGGCGAAGCCCGAGCGCGCTCGCCCCAAGGGGGGCGAGCCGTCCTCCAAGGGAGCGCGGCGCT
Organism: Acidimicrobiales bacterium; assembly: GCA_050744905.1. Classification (GTDB taxonomy): domain Bacteria; phylum Actinomycetota; class Acidimicrobiia; order Acidimicrobiales; genus DATLFN01. The sequence continues at coordinate 4,814 of JBOGHR010000416.1, read as the reverse complement.
CGGCGCCGGCCGCCCGCCCCACCACCGGCCGGGTCACGCCCAAGGGGTCGAACCGGTACACGCCGCCCGTCCCCAAGGAGATGAAGGTCAGCCCGCGGTGGGTGCCGGTGCTCATGTTCACGCTGCTGGTCCTGGGCATGGTGGTCATCGTCGCCAACTACCTCGAGGTGCTCCCCGGCGACGCCAAGAACACCTACCTCTTCCTGGGGTTGGGCCTCATCACCGCCGGGTTCATCACCGCCACCCGGTACCGGTAGCGCCGGACCGGGGCCGGCGGCCCGTCACTCGAAGGCGGGGGCCACCTCCACCATCTCCTCCATGCAGTGGCGGGGGGGCGCCGGCTCCTCGTCGGGGGCGGCGGTCATCTTCAGCTCCATCCCGCAGCTGGGGCACCGGTAGCGCAGGTTGACCCGGCGCAGCTCGCCGGGCGGCGGCGGCTCGGGAGCGGGCCGGGCCAGGGCGCGCAGGACGACCAGGCCGAGGCGGAGGATCACCAGGCAGATGACGGCGGCCACCAGCAGCCGGACCATGCCCCGAGCCTAACCCGCCGACCCCGAGCAAACGGCTCACCGTCTCGGTGGGCTGCTCACTCGGGAGGCGGCGTCGGCGCCGGCGGGCGCCGGTCGGCGCCCGCCGGCACCTCGAACCACACCCGCTTGCCGTCCACGGTGGCCAGCACGCCCCACGCCGAGGCCAGCGCCTCCACCAGCACCAGGCCCCGGCCGCCGACGTCGTCGAGGTCGGGCGAACGGCGGCGGGGCAGGGCGCGCGACCCGTCCCCCACCTCGACGCGGACCTTCTCGCCGTCGTAGCGGACGATGACGGTGAACGCCGAGGCGGCGTGGCGCACGGCGTTGGTGGCCAGCTCGGAGGCCGGCAGCTCGACGTCGCCCTCCACCACCTCGGGCATGCGCCAGCTGCGCAGGACCCCGCCCAGGAACCGGCGGGTGGCGGGCACGCTGGCCGCGTCGGCCGGGAGGGCGATGCGGGCCTCGCGCGGGGCGATCGGCCGCTGGTGCCACAAACCCCCGTGGGGGTCGCCCACCGGGTACCCGGGGAGGTCGAGCTGGTCGGCGGGGACGCCGGTGGCGGCCGCCAGGCGCTCCAGGGAGCTCTCCTTGGCCTCGGGCGGGACGCGGACGACGAGGATGGCGACGTCGTCGCGGGCCCGGCCGCCGGCGAAGTCGGTGGCGCCGGCCAGCACCCGCTCGGCGATGACGTCGGCGGGCTGCCCGGCCGTCTCCAGCAGGGCGGCGGGCAGCGCCTCGTCGCCGAACTCCTCGCCCGCCGCGTTGCGGGACTCGGTGATGCCGTCGGTGCAGAACACCAGGGCGTCGCCGGGGCCGAGCCCGACCCGGTCGTCGGTGACGACCGCCGTGTCGAACATGCCCACCGGCGTCCCCGCCTGGCCCCGCAGGTCGATCCAGCCGGCCCGGCGCACGACGATGGGCCGGGGGTGGCCGGCGTTGGCCAGCGTCACCCACGCCCCGCACACGTCCAACTCGAGACGGGCGTAGACGACGGTGCAGAACCGGTCGTCGGCGTCGAGGGGGGCATCGGCCACCAGCCCGGCGTTGACCTCCTCGAGGACGGCCGACGGCAGGGCGTGGTGGACCGCCGCCGCCCGCAGGGCGTAGCGGGTCAGGGCGGTGAGCGAGGCGGGGCCGGCGCCGCGCCCGCACACGTCCCCCACCGCCAGGCCCCAGGCGTTGGGGGCCAGGCGGAACACGTCGAAGAAGTCGCCGCCGACCAGCAGCTCGGTGTCGCCCGGCCGGTAGCGGGTGGCGACGTCCATGCCGGGGACCGAGGGAGGGCGGGGTGGGAGGAGGGTGGCCTGGAGGGTGGCGGCCAGGGCGCGCTGCTCGGACTCGGCCCGCCGCAGCTCGGTGACGTCGCGGAAGTACCACGCCCAACCCAGCTCGGCGCCCGCCCGGTCGCGCAGGGGCACGCCGTGGCGGTCGACCACCCGGCCGTCGACCATCTCGATGGCGTCGTGGGCGGCCACGCCCGAGCGGTAGGCGTCCTCCACCCGCCGGACGAACGCCTCCGGGTCGCGGACCCGCTGCCCGGCCGCCTGCAGGGCCACCCGGTCCTCGCCGGCGTCGACCACGTCGGCCGGCGGGCGCCAGATCTCGGCGAAGCGAGCGTTGAAGTACACGACGCGGCCCTCGGGCGACACGACGAGCAGCCCGTCGGGGCTGTGGTGGGCCAGCGCGGCGAGGACCTCCCCCAGCGCGCTGCCGGCGGGCGCGTGCATCGCCGACCAGTTTGGCAGCGGCGGCGCCCAACGTCGGCCCGGGCCCCCTCGGGAGTGGGCTCTCAGCCCAGCCGCTCCACGAGGAGGGCGTTGGCCTGGCCCCCGCCCTCGCACATCACCTGCAGCCCGAAGCGCCCGCCCCGGCGCTCCAGCTCGCCGACCAGCGTGGCCAGCAACCGGGCGCCCGACGCGCCGAGCGGGTGGCCGAGGGCGATGGCGCCGCCGTTGGGGTTGACCCGGTCCATGTCGGGGCGGACCTCACGCTCCCACGCCAGCACGACCGAGGCGAAGGCCTCGTTGACCTCGACCACCTCCACGTCGCCGAGGGCCAGCTTGGCCCGCTCCAGCACCCTGGCGGTGGCCGGGACGGGGCCGGTGAGCATGGTGACGGGATCGACCCCGGCCAGGGCGAAGGCGGCGAAGCGGGCCCTGGGCGTGAGCCCCAGTGCGGCGCAGCGCTCCTCGCTCATCACCAGGGCGGCGGCCGCGCCGTCGGTGATCTGCGACGAGTTGCCGGCCGTGACCCGCCCGCCGTCGGGCTTGAACGCCGGCTTCAGCGCGGCCAGGGCCTCGACGGTCGTGCCGGGGCGGATGCCCTCGTCGGCGGCGAAGACGGCGCCGGTGTCGTGCCCGTTGTCGTCGCGCACGGCGACGGGCACGATCTCCCGGTCGAACCGCCCGGCGGCCTGGGCCTGCGCCGCCCGTTGCTGGGACCGGGCCGCGTAGGCGTCCAGCTCCTCGCGTGCGAGGCCCCAGCGGTCGGCGACCAGCTCGGCGGCCATCCCCTGGGGCACGAGGCCGCCTGCCCCGGCGTAGCGGGCGAACACCGACGGGCCGAACGGCATGCCGCCGACCTGCATCGAGGTCCCCATCGGGACCCGGGTCATGGACTCCACGCCGCCCGCCACCACCACGTCGTAGGCGCCCGCCATCACGCCCTGGGCGGCGAAGTGAACCGCCTGCTGGGAGCTGCCGCACTGGCGGTCGACGGTGGTGGCCGGCACCGACTCGGGGAAGCCGGCGGCCAGCACGGCGCTGCGGGCCACGTTCAGGGCCTGCTCGCCCACCTGGGTGACGCAACCGAGGATCACGTCGTCGACCAGCGCTGGGTCGAGGTCGTTGCGGGCGACCAGCGCCTTGAGGACCTCGGCCGCCAGGTCGGCCGGGTGCCACCCCCGAAGGGCGCCGTTCCGCCTCCCCCCGCCGGTGCGCACCACGTCGACCAGCACCGCCCCGGGCATGGCGCCAGTGTGCCCCAAGCCCGCCCACCGGCGCCGCCCACCGGCCGGCACGGCTCGTCGGCCGGAGGGCCGAGAAGCTGCCGGTTCGACCGGGGCGTCACCCCGAGGCACGGCTTGTCGGTCTCGAAGCCCTTGGTGGGCGCGCCGGCCCCCGCCCGGTCCGGGCGGGGGCCGACTCGACGGTCAGGCTCGGGTCAGTCGCGCGACGGGGCGCAGAGCAGCCCGTTGTTGTAGGCGTCCAGCGTGGTCTTCAGCGGCTCCCCGACCCTCCAGGCGTCGCTGCCCGCCGGGACCCCGCTGCCGATGGGGTAGGTGGCCAGCCAGGCGTCGGCCGCCGCCACCGTGCCGGTGATGCAGCTCGGATCGGTGCCGATGAGAAGGTTGAGCTTGGTGGCGATGAGCTGCGACGCCAGGGCGTAGGTCATGTCCCGGGACTTGGGCGTGTCCAGGATGGCGATGGCGGCGTCCTTGGTGTAGGTCACCCCGCCCAGCACGAGCGAGTCCACCGGCCACGCCTCCGGGTGGTTCTTCCAGTAGCCGGGGGTGCCGGCGCCGGCGCCGGGCGGCGGGTTGGGCACCGACAGGCTCCCCACGATCCACGACAGCGACGCCGGCGACGCGCCGGAGCCGTCGCCCACCGACTGGGCCTGCACGGTGAGGCTGGTGGCGCCGGCCGGGATGGTGACCGGGATGGACTTGGCGTCGAAGTCGGCGCCCTGCTCGCTGAAGAGCGGGTTGGTGAGGGTGGTGGTCACCCCGCCGGTGGTGATGACGATGGCGTTGGGCCGGTTGGGCTCCACGCTGGCCGCCATCACGCCCAGGCTGGCGGTGCGGTCGGTGGCCGCCGCCGGGAAGGTGAACGTCTGGGGCACGGTGGTGTCCAGCGGCGGGGCGAAGCCGGCGAAGGCCAGGTCGACGCCGTCGCGGACATCGATGGTGGCCGGCGTGGTGCCCTCGTCGTAGATGACGAAGACGCCGGCGCCGTCGTTGGCGAAGGAGTTGTCCAGGCCGCTGACGGTGAGCGCCGTGTCGCCGGCGCCGACCAGGCCGAGCCCGGTCACGTCGGCCCGGAAGCCGGTGGCGTAGACGTCGCCGAAGAACAGCGTGGGCCCGCCGATCTGCGAACCGGTGACCGGGTTCCCGTTGAGCGTCACCGTGTCGTCGGGGGTCGTGCCCTCGCGGAAGTGGCCCTCCCAGTAGAGGAGGACCTGGCGGACCGCCGCCCCGGCCGGGACCGACACGGTGAAGTTGCCCACCTGGTTGGGGACGCCGGTGTGCCCGCCCAGGCCCACGCCGGCGACGGCCACGCCCGTCCC